>JBCCJB010000124.1:0-9820 GCA_039028015.1 Planctomycetota bacterium | reverse complement strand
GCGGCAAATGATTCCGTGACGTATCAGGTCTCCACCAGTATCGACAACAACATAACAGCGGATCCTGACAACGAGGCTCGCGTCGCCGGTTTCGAAATCGAGATTGATAATGATCCCACCAACTCGGACGGTGTTGGCGGCACGCTGGACGACGATCCGTTGCTCAACAATGTCTCGATCGCAACCGTTGATGTGCCGTTGGCAACGATCACGGTCGCCAAAGATGATGGCAACACGACCGTCAACGCCGGTGAGACGTTGACGTATGACATCACGATCGCCAATGTCAGCGATGATGACGCCCTCAACGTGGTGGCGTTTGACACATTGCCCGCTGGCGTCACGTTTGTTTCAGGAACGTTCACAGTCGGCAGCGGCGAGGGTGCCAACCCCATTGTCTTGATTGATGATGTGACGGATCCCAATGATGGCGAGGTTCGAATCAACGTCGGCACATTGACCGGCGACGCGGTGGTTGGCAACCGCGAGTCCGTCACCGCGTCGATCACCGTGATGGTCAATGAGGCCCTGCCCGATGGCCAATCGCCACTGGACAATTTGGTGACCGTCAACGCGGACAATGCACCGACGGTCACGGACAATGATCAGACCACAGTCAATCGCGAAGTCGACTTGACGATCGTCAAAGAGGTTGTTGGCACACGCACACCGGATGATCGGACCGATGGTGATCCCAACGATGACATCACGAACACGGTCGCACCGTTTGATCCGGTTGCCGGCGGCTTTGTCACCTACCAAATCACCGCGACCAACCTTGGCCCATCTCAGGCACGCGGTGTCACGATCACAGACACGCTTGAGCCTGGATTGACGTTTGTGGCGGGCAGTCTTGATGCCATGGGCAGCGGTGTCACGCTGCAATCGCAAGTCAATCAGACCCTGACCTTCGCGGTACCCGATCTGGATCCCGACGACACGAGCACCACCGCGGATGACATTGTGTTCACCTTTGAAGTCGGTATCGCCAGCAGCGAATTTGGGACGGTTCCCAATGCGGCTACCATCGCTTCGACCGATCCTGAAGTGAATCCGGACCCCAATAGCAACACTAGCACCGTCAACATCACGCCGTCGGCCCAGGTGAACTTGGATATTGCCAAAACGGTCGACGTGGTCAATCAAGCCGATGACACCACTGCTGTGCCCGGGCGCGACACGGTGGTTTATACGATCACCGTCACGCACGAAAACGATAGTGTGTCCGATGCGGCCAACGTGACCGTCACCGATCTCTTGCCCGCCGGTCTCAGTGGTGTGATGGTCACGGCCGCCGATTCCACCTCGTCAACGTTCAACGACACGACACGAGTGCTTACGGTGCAGTACGCATCGATTCCCGTGGGAGACACACGCACGATCACGATCGAAGCCACCGTCGATTCGGACGCCACTGGTGATCAGACCAATGACGCAACCGTAACCTTTGATGGAGGCACCGATGATGCCGACGTCACATTCGCTTTGACACCGCAATTCGACCTGCAAATCGACAAGACCGTCCAAGGCGGTGATGCGAATCTGGATGCGGGAGAGACGGTCGTATTCGACATCGTGGTGACACACGATTTGGATGATGATGGTACCGAAGCCGACGACGGTCAGAGTTTCTCTGATGCAACCAATGTGGTGATTACCGACACGTTGCCGACGGGATTGACCTTTGTGTCCGCAACATCAGGTGGCGCTGCAGTCACGCCGACCAGCACCACCAATGGCGTGATTGTGTTTCCCGCGTTTGATCTCGGGTTCGACGCTGGTGGTGCCTCCGAAGTTCGCACCTTAACGGTCACCGCGACCGTCGATGCCGACGCTGATGGGCAACTGACCAACACGGCTGCCATTACATCAACCGACGCGGGCGAAACCGACACGGTCAACAATAACTCGGACACGGCGATCCTCACCGCTTCGCCGCTGGCGGATATCTCTGTCACGAAGTTGGACGATGCCACCAATTCAACCGTTCAAGCCGGCGAAACGCTGGTCTACACGATTACCGTCGACAATGCGGGGCCATCGACCGCTGAGAATATCGGCTTGCTCGATACGCTGCCCGCCGGAGTGACCTTCCAGAGCATTGTTGGCCCTGGGATCACGGGCAACACCGGATTCACGGTGACGGGTGCACCAGCGACGGGACAGACGATTACGGTTGCCAACGGCGGCAGTCTAGCAGCCGACAATGCAACGTTGGTGTACACGGTGACGGTCACCGTGAATGCGGGCGTCACGGGGGATCTGATCAACTCGGTCACTGTTAGCACAACGACCAACGAGGGTGCCAATACGCTGTCCAATACGGCGACCGAGACGACGACGATCAATGAACAACTCAGTCGAATCTCTGGAACCTTATTCCTGGACCGCGATCGAGACGGGATTCAGGATTCGGACGACCCGGGTGTGGCCGGCATCGATATGGAGTTGACCGGAGGCGATCTGACGGCACCGGTGATCGTCCAAACGGATGACGATGGCTACTTCTTGTTATTTATTCTTTCGGCCGGTGAATATGTCGTCCTGCGTTTGGGGCTACCCGACGAAACCACGGATGGAATCGAAACGCCTGGTACCGGTGTGCCCGGAACCCCGACGCGTGATGGCGAAATCATCGACGAGATCACCGTCACCGGCGCTGATGAGGAGATCACCGCCAACAACTTTGCCGTCGAGTTGATCTTCAGCAAACGTTTGTATCTCAGTTGATCCGCATGACAACGCATTGTCCCCAATAAGCCGCGGAGGGAGCCGGTGGACGGCTTAGGGGACATCGTCATGCGGGTCTGAGACTCGGGTGGCACAAGCTCGATCTTTTCGGGGGGAAAGATCGAGCTTTTTCATGCGCCGACCACCTCGCGCGAACAATAATGTCGATCCTGAAATCAAGCATCGATAGACTATCCTGAAGCGATGTCGTCGTCGATGTCCATTTCCGGTTCACCTGCGGAACGCCCTTCAGAGCGGCCGGTCACCTCCGATTCGACCACGCGTTCGCTCAACGCGTTAGGGAACGATGCCGTTTGGGTAGCTGAGTTGGCAGCGGAATCTGAGGATCAGGGGCGGTTCTTGATGCTTCTGGCGGAGACGGTGTTGCAGAAATTGGACGCCGACATCGTCGCGGTCGCCTGCGATGACTGGGACCGTCCACGAATGCTGGTGCGTGATTCGCAAGATACTGAAAAATCTCGGCGGTCTGTGACGATTGATCGTGATAGTATTCGAGCAGCGCTCGCAGCTGCTCACCGGCGTGCTGACATCGTGCAGCTTGGTGATCGAGGTCCTGAATCGTCACGGTCAACCAGAGCAATCACGGTTAGTTGGTCATGCGCGGCGTTGTTGGTCGTCCCGCGGGATGATGCGAGTCGAGCAGACCAGGATTCGGTCGAGACGTTGCGATCGCGACTCGATGTGATCGCCCTGACTGCTTCACGCGGCGGCAATCCGCCGGAGGCAACCAGCGTGATCACAACTCGGCAACGCGACCTTTCCGATGATGACGCTTCCAGGGTCGCCGCAGCGCGTCGGCAATTGCGCTCGTTTCATCGTGACCTTGATTTAACGTCGACGGCGTTCCGAATCGCGGCGGAAACTTCTCGTTTATTACCGTGCGATCGTGCGAGCGTGTTTCAGCGGCAACGTCGATCGCGACGAAGGCCGTCGTACCGAGTGCTTTCGATTTCCGGTGTCTCCGTCATTGATCGTCGCAGCCCCATGGTGCGATCCATGCAGACGCTAACGTCTGTTGTGGCAGTGACTCGTCGTGCTTGGTGCCATCCTGGCGATGATGTCCCACCGCAATTGGAAGCATCGCTGACGCGTTTTCTCGATGAGACCGGCGCGACCTCTGTGATGCTGTTGCCACTTTGGGATCACTTGTCGGCAACAAACGATGCGATCAACAATCAAGATGATGCACTCGAGTTTACGATCCGTGAGTTTGAACAGGCATCAAAAGCGGGACCGCCCGATGGCATGTTGATGCTGGAGACGTTTCAGCGAACACCCTTGTCACGAGTCACGCCCGCAATTCGGGATGTTGCTGAAGAAGCATCGCTGGCATTTGGCAACGCTCTGCGCTACGACGGCGTCTTTGCATTGCCTTTGCGTCGACCATTGGCGGTTATCACGCGCGGCATCGCAGGTCACTGGCTACTTGCATTCGTTGTGTTGTTTGTCGTGGCGGCGCTCGCGGCCTGGTTCATTCAGGTGGATCATGTTGTGGTCGCGTCCGGGGTGGCTCGACCGGAGTCACGCCGCGCCGTCTTCGCGGCAATCGATGGCGTCGTTGAACAGATTCACGTTGACAACGGTGACCGCGTCGCGGCGGGGGATGTTCTGATAACGCTTCGCAACGAGGAACTCGTTGGCGAAGGAGACCGGATCGCGGTCGAGTTGGCTGCAGCCACGACACGTTTGGCTTCGTTGCGGACCAGCCGTAACGCACGCTTGGCCGAGCCGACGGAGGTGACGCAAAACCTCATCGAGCAGCAGCGGTTGGTTAGCGAAATCGAGACCTTGCGATCCCGCGCCGAAGTCAATCGGAAGCTGATGAATCAATCGACCATTCGGGCGCCCATTGACGGTGTGATTATCGGATGGCGTTTGCAGCAACGACTTCGCGATCGACCAATTCAACGCGGCGATCGTATATGCGTGATGGTGGATCCGAGTGGGAATTGGGAATTGGATTTGCGAATCGACGAAAGGTTGGCCGGCGATTTGCTGGCGTCTGCCGAAGGTCCCTCCAATCACAAGGTGCGATTTCTTCTGGCATCACGTCCCGAATCGACGTACCAAGCCACCACGAAGTACGTCGGCCAACTTGCCAGACGCGTCGCTGATGGCCGCAATTTGGTTGATGTTGTGGCGTTGGTTGATGATCCCAAAAGCGTTTTTGGCTCATCCGATGGAAGTTATCTCATCCGCACCGATGAGGACGTGACGGCTCGGATTCGATGCGGGCGTCGTCGATGGTTGCTCAGCGTGACTGATGATTTGGTTTCCTGGTTTCATCGTCATATTGCGTTCCACTTTCGATGATGTGCCGTCGTGCAAGCTGATCTCGCCAGCCCCGTTTCGTCGCGACCGTTGGGGCTTGCCCCTCAAATGGGTCTTCGGGTGACCGATTTGCAAAATCAGCACGCTGGGTATGTGGCGGTTTATGATCCGGCAAGCGGACGTTTTCATCGCCTTCGTGATGATGAGTATTTCCTGTTAACGCAACTGGAACCGCGTGCCAGTCTGATCGATTTGAAACAAGCGTATGAGCGACAGCATCCACAGAATCGACTGTCATTGAGGCATCTTCAGTCGCTTCTGTTTCGATTGCATCGCAGTGGTTTGATTCTGAGTGATTCGCCGCATCAAGGTGCTGCTTTGTTGCGTCTTTCAGATTCGGAACTTCGGCAACGATCGTTTTCGTGGCTCACTCAGTGGCTGTTTGTGCGCCTGCCCGGGTTTGATCCTCGACTCGTCTTGGGAATCATCATGCCTTGGGCGCGACCGTGTCTCTCGCCGGTCGGGTTGCTATTGATGTTGGGGTTTGTCGTTGCCTCAGCAGTTCAGCTTAGTGTGTCATTGACGGATTATTGGTCTGAAATGCCTCGATGGGAGCAATGGCTCACATGGCATCATGCTTGGACATTTGCCGTTGTCGTGGCGCTGACCAAAATCGCACATGAACTGGGGCATGCCGTTGTCTGCGAGCATCTCGGATCGCGCTGTCGCATGATTGGTCCAATGTGGTTGGTGTTCACGCCCGCGCTTTACTGTGACACGTCGGATTCCTGGATGTTGGCGAGTCGATGGAAACGGATCGCCATCGGTGCGGCCGGAATGTTGACTGAGTTGTTGATTGCCTGCGCATGCGTCTGGGTCTGGACGTGGACATCGCCTGGGCTGGTTCACACGATGGCGGCAAAGGTGATCTTGATCTGCGGACTCAGTACGGTGTTGTTCAATGCCAATCCGCTGTTGCGCTACGACGGTTACTACATGCTTTCGGACTGGTTGGACGCACCCAATCTGGCGCAGCGGGCGTCGGCTCGGCTGCGTCGTACAACGTCTGCATTTTTGTTGCGGAGCCGAAACAAATCAGTGATCGGTGATCGTGTGGATCAATCCTGGTGGTTGCTCGTGTACGCATTCTTAGCGTTCATTTACCGGTGGCTGTTGATGATCACCATCGTCGGAATGATCGCATGGTTGTTTCGCGGTCATCGGCTGGAAGTATTGGGCATCGCTCTGAGTATTGCGGCGATGGGTTGTGTTCTTGCAGCCACGATCGTGCAGGTAATCCGACAATCCAGGGAGTTTTCAATTGGAAAACAGATTGCTTTGCCTCGGTTACTCCTCCTATTGGGTGTCGTGACCGCCTTGGTCGTGTTCAGTTTGATTCCGCATCGAGGTTATCTGACGGTCGTGGGGCGGTGGGTGCCAAGTTCCGAAACCCGTGTCTACGCTGAAACGGACGGTGTTTTGGCGTCATGGCTGATGTCACCCGACCAAGATGTTGTCGAAGGTCAATTGATCGCTGTCTTGGACAATCCGGAGATCGATGATCAAGTCATCGCGGCCTCGGGAAGCGTTCGTGAACACGAACGGCAACTCGAGTCACTTCTTCGTAGTCGCCGTGAGATCCCTGAGATTGAAGATCAAATCGCGATCGCGGAAGCGGCTCTTGCTCAATCTCGTGATCGCTTGGTGAACGCTCGAAAACGCCAATCTCATCTTCGAATTGTGGCACCCGTGTCAGGCGTTATGCAGCCTCCGGCGATCCGTCGCACCCGCATGGCGTCTGCATCGGGAGATCAATACCTTTTGGATCCCGATGGCAATTTTGATCCGGTCGATCAACGCGCCCCAATTCGGTTGGCCTCGTGGAACGGTCGACTTGGCGACCCGGAGAATCAAGGTTGCTTCGTGAGCTCGGGAACCGAACTTCTTGCCATCATGTCCTCCCAGCCCATGCGTTTGGAAGTGACGGTCAATGCCCGCGATTTGGTCTGGATTCGGCTGGGTGAAACAGCCACCGTGATCGATGATCGATTTGCCAAATTCAGTATGACAGGAGTGATCGAAGATTTGTCTCGGCAGCGTTACGACGCGGCAACGTCGGGTTTGCGACGTGACGATCGCGAGGGGCAACAACAAATCGAAACACCGGAGACCCGCTATGTCGTCCGGGTTCGAATTGATGATGACCAGTGGCGCCAACTTCCCGGCGATGTGCTCGTTGGCGGTTCGGGTCGTGCCAAGCTGGCAATCACAACCATTTCGCTGGCGCAGCGTGTTTGGCATCACCTGACATCATTGTGGCGTTCGCGGACCTAGCGTGATACCGCTTTCGTCTGGATCAACTTTGCTTGGCAGGGTGAAACGCACGCAGCAGCCAGCAACGTCACCGGGCAAAAAGTCGAGTGTTCCGTCGTGGAGCTGAACAATGCGAGCGGCACGGGTCAAACCCAAGCCAAGTCCGCGTCCCGATTCGCGACCGCTAAAAAACGGATCCAGTGCGGCACGCCGATCAGCGATGTCACTGCTATCGCCGCTGTCGAAAATCTCGAGCTGGACTTGATTGGGATTTGCGAGTTGACATCGAACACCGATACGGCCATCGCATTGAATTGACTCGATCGCATTTTGAAGCACCGCCGCGATTGCGTCGCCGATTAGAGACTCATCGGCATGAATCGTTATTGGATGCTCATCATGACCGGTTCCGTCGTCGTTGATTCTTGCTCGATCGAGCCATCGCCAATCAATGTTGGCTTGGTCCATCGCCGCGCTGGCCGATGCAAAGACGTGATTAACGGTTACGCCAAGATCAAATTCGGTGCACTGCAGTTCCGGAGGGGATGCGACGAACATCAGATCGGCAAGCATGCCGTGAGCTCGATGGACTTGACGCTGGATTGCCGCAAGTGAGTTATGGGTGCCAAGTTCCAGTCGCAATCGGTCTGCTTCGATCGCGAGCACCGACAGTGGATTGTTGAGTTCATGACTGAGCCCGTAAGCAAGGTGATGCGCTTGGGCGATTCGAACTCGATTGATGGATTGATCGAAGCATTCGTGTAGCGTTCGATGATGTTGCTGTTGACTCGCCAATCGCGCAAGGTTGAGGGTCATGCTGTTGACCGGATCTTCGGTGCAGTTTGCTTTGCTGCGTGGGTTCGATTGCGACCAGTCGATGCGAAATTGGCGGAACTGCGAGACCAAAGCGGGAGGCGGTTTGACTCCCATCGCGTCAAACCAAATCTCGGCTTGTTCGAGCCAGCGTTCAACGGGCAGTCTTTCGAAGTGCTGCGCGGCGCGGTCTAACCGTGACCAATAGGCACTGGTATCGACTGATGATGAGGTGCCGTGTTGATGCGGCTCTAGTGACGTGGTTGCGGCAAACGACGATGGCAAATCATCAATGATTCCCTTTGCCAAATTGGTTGGGGAGATGACGCGATCACAATCACAGGAATGCTCTGATGCTCTGAGGGTAGCAATCGCGACGCGAGTCATTTGCCAGAGACAGAGACCGGGATCCGACCGCAGTGCGTCCTCAACGCGTTGATGAAGGACGGGCGAATCGGATGTGAGCGTGCTGAGCACGCCTAGGATGGCGGGTAGGCTGCAACGCTGAATGGGAAACCGACTTAGATCGCGTTGGCTTGGATCCAAGTCTTGAATCGGGGGGAGCGTCGCAACGAAACGGGCTTCCGGGCTAGCCGATAACACCACGTTCCATTTCAAGCAGATCGCAAGCGCGGATGACAAGATCGTCGATCGAAAACGGCTTTTGCATAAAGTCGTTCGCACCCGCCTCGATCAAACCATCGACCTTGTTGCTTTCGACCATGCCCGAGATGCACAGGATCTTAACCATGTCCATTGACGGATCGCTGCGGACGCGATGACAAACTTCCTTGCCGTTGATGTCTGGGAGCATCACGTCCAGGATGACGAGGTCCGGTCGAAACTCCTTCACGCCCATTCCCGCGTCGAAGCCATTATTCGCCGTGCGGATATCAAAGCGACCGTCACGCTGAAATCCGTCCTGCATCAAATCGACCAAATCTTGATCGTCATCAACGATCAACAGCTTTTTCTTGCCGCTTTCCAACGCATCGGTCGGGATGCCGTTGTCTTTCATGAACAGGTAAAGCTGTTCGCGGGGAATTCGTCGGAATTTGCTGCCGGGAACGCGAAAGCCCTTGAGAGATCCGTTGTCGAAGCAACGAATGATGGTCTGTTGGCTGACCTTGCAGATTTTGGCAGCCTCGCCCGTCGTGAATACCGTTTTTGTGGTCATGGCCGGAACCATCCTCCCTGTGGGGTAGCACCATTACCGATTGAGCGTTCAACGCGGTGTGCGGAGAACGTTGTAGTCGTGAATTAGCAAATCCTGGCAACCATCGCACCAGTGTTTGTTCGCTAAACGCCAAAGCGGCACTAAAATCCGCCGAAGGCGTAAGCAACACAAGCAACCCGAATCGCCTGAATTCACACCTCTGGGAATATTACAAATTCGGTAAATTGGGTCAACATTGATTGTATCTTTCGCCGGGTCCTTAGATGGCTCACAATGCCGGGTTCCAAATAATCACGAACCACATTGCAGTCCGTCGCAATATGTCCGTCCGCGTTCGCAAATCCACTCCGTCAGCAATCAAGACCAATGAGAGCGCGGTTGATGCCGCGACTGATTCGAAGGGCAAGAAAAAAGGCAAGGCTGGCGGCGTCGAGATTCACCCTGATGTGCTCAATGGCCAAACGCTGATTGAAGTGGATGGCCGGGATCTTGATT
>JBCCJB010000123.1:0-9835 GCA_039028015.1 Planctomycetota bacterium | reverse complement strand
CTGAATGAAGCGAGCCGAGTGTTTTGGTCGATGGCACCCACCGAGAGAACGTTTTCGTTGGAGGCGCTAAATCGATCCGGGTACCCCGGAACCGCAGCCGCCTCATTACCCGCAGCCGCGACCACGAATACGCCCAACGCTTCCGCATAATCAATCGCGGCATCAATGGCTCGGCTGTAACCACCACCCAAACTCAAATTAATGATGTCCGCCCCGAGGTCGACTGCATAACGAATACCAGCGGCCACGTCGCTACTACGTCCCGAGCCATTGTTGCCCAGAACACGAACCGGCAAGATCGTGGCATCAGGCGCCACACCCGTCGCGCCGAAACCGTTATTGCCCGCTGCGATCGAACCCGCCACGTGCGTCCCGTGCCCGCCGACATCATTCGGGTTGGCATCGCGTGACGCAAAATCATACCCGCTCACATCGTCAACATAGCCATTGCCATCGTCATCGATGCCATTGCCCGCGATCTCACCCGGATTAATGAACAGGTTGTCAATCAAATCAGCATGGTCCAAATCGACACCGGTATCGATCACCGCAACGGTGACGCCTTCTCCGGTGTAACCGGCTGCCCACGATTCCGGCGCCGCGACCAAATTCAGATTCCACTCACGGCTGCCACCAAAGTAGGCCACATCGTTCAGTGGCGCGATCGAACCGGACGGTGCACTAGGATTGCTGCTGCCCGGCGTTATGGGTGTCACGGGTTGGCCGCCCGGGACCGAGGGACTGATTGGAGTGGCGGGCGGTGGAGGCTCGGGTGTCACCAAGTCCACATCAAGCTCCAGACGATAACCGGTTCCCCAAAACGAACGTGACTGCACTCCGATGTAGTAGGTGCCTTCGCTGAGAAACCGGGACAGCGATTCATTTCGTCGTCCCGGGTTGGATGACCGCTGCAAAATGTTGCCATCCGCGTCCGCAATGAACACGTCGGCGTCGCGTCTCATCCGGCTCAACGCGAGATCAACGTCGCCATCCCGATCCAACTCAAAACGAAACACATCGAGCGTATCTCGGTAGCTGAGGCTGCCCGACAATCCAACCGAGTCTTCGACCGATCCCAAATCGCGTGCTGTCGATCGAGTGGAGCCCGCGTCCGAGGCCGAGACGGTCGGGTCGGCGAAAGCGCTCGTGCCCGTGATCGAAGCCGTCGCCAACACCCCATCATCTAAATCGAGGCTTGCTAGACCCCCCAGGTCAGCCGCCAACAATTGCCTCGATTGCAAGGATTCCAGCCGCATAACGCGACGCTGCTTTGGACGTTGAACCATGACCCACCTGCGAGAAAAGAGAAAAGAGGCCTCAGCACAAAGATACCCGCAGGTGAAGACGAACCGCCACGTGGATTGGTTCCCAGTCGAGTCAGACAGCTGAATGTTCCGTGTTTCACGACCAAATGGGACCGTCACAAGGCTTTGTCTTGACAGCCGCCGGAGGCTCTCAGTACTGACCTTAGGATGAACGCAGTGCCGTCGATCGCCGTCCGTCGTCCCCGTCGATGGGATGAGCCCATGGATCCAGCGATGACCGACGCCGATGTCGATTGGTTGCTCCAGCAGGCACCGTTTGCGGACTTGAACGCGTCGGCATTCCCCAAATCGATGCCACTGGACGGCGTTCTCAAACACGACTGTCGACTCAGGCGTTTCCAGCCGGGTGAAGTCATCGTGCGAGAAGGCGATTACGCCAACTCTGCATTCTTGGTGCTGTCTGGCCAAGCCGAATTGATCACGCGATCACTGCCGCCGGAGACCCTTGGACGCAGCCAGGTGGAATCGGTTGGCTGGGCGTCCGCTCTGTGGCAGTTTCTCAAGCCCAGCGGCATTCGCGAGGCACGTCGTCCCGATCAAGTCACCGCGATGAATCGCGACGCGGCTGACGACGCGGCACCCTCGCAATGGAATCAAGCCAACCCCGACGCACCCACGCTGTTCTTGCAAGATTTTGATGGCATCGTTCAGGCGGGTCACACCGTCACACTGCATCCCGGCGAATTGTTCGGCGAAGTGGCTGCCATGTATCGGTCACCACGATCAGCGACGATCGTCGCCGGCCAGCCAACGGTAGCGCTGGAAATTCGCCTGCAAGGCTTGAAGGCGCTCCAGCGTGATCGCGGATTTGCCGACGCGATGGAAACGCACTACCGGCAAACTTGGTTGGCGTTGCACTTGCGCGAAGTTCCGCTCTTTCGATACGTGCCGCCCGCCAACTTGGCCCGCGTGGTATCAGCGACCGCGATTCGCTCGTTCGGTCGCATGCAGTGGAACACCGATTACGCAAAGTCGCGGAAGCGGCCACCGGAAGAACAGATCGCCAACGAGCCCGTCGTGGCGACCGAGGGCCATCATGTCACCGATTTGATCATCGTTCGCAGCGGCTTTGGGCGTGTTTGTCAAAACTACGGCACCGGTCAGCGAACCACGGCCTATTTGGGAAAAGGTCATTTGTTCGCGCTCAATGAGATCGCGACCACGGTCACATCGGGTGCCATGATGCCGCTGCAGAACTCGCTGCACGCGGTAGGATTCCTGGACACGTTGCACGTTCCGGTAGAAATCTTCGCCACCGAGATTTTGCCTCACGTTCGTCGCACCGAACTACCCCCCGCGGCCGCGCAAGCAATGATGGCAAGCGACGCGTCAGGGTGCACCATCCCTCCGACGACCAAGCGTCAACGTCGACGTGAGCAACGCAGTGACGCGGGCCGAGCGGATCACCAATCGAACCCGACCAACAGCGCCGCCTTCGATCAGCCTGAGTCAACGACCTGCGATGTCGTCACGCTGCCAACGGCGCCGCCCACTTGGGATGACTTGCCCAGTCCAACCGGCACGACCTTTGAACCGACCGGTCTGCTGGAATTCATCGTCCAAAACCGGTTCAACAACGGCGAACAAGCCATGGTGATCGATCTGCACCGATGCACTCGGTGCGACGATTGCGTGAAAGCCTGCGCCGCGGTGCATGATGGCAATCCGCGGTTCGCTCGGATCGGACCAGCTCACGAGCGTTTGCAGTTCGTCAACGCGTGCATGCAGTGCAGCGATCCAGTTTGCATGATCGGTTGTCCCACCGGAGCGATCCATCGCGATGAAGCGACCGGCGTGGTTCAAATCAGCGAACCAATCTGCATTGGTTGCGGCGTTTGTGCCAATTCATGTCCCTACGACAACATCGATATGGTGCAAATCCGCTCACCCGATGGACGGCTTTACACCGACGAAAAAGGCAAGAAGCCCATCCAGAAAGCCACCAAGTGCGACATGTGCGCGGGGCTGCCAACGGGTCCAGCCTGCCAAGCCGCATGCGCCCACGACGCACTGGTTCGGATCGATCTGTCCGAATCACCACCGCTGGAAGATTGGCTGCGGAGGCGGACGTAATGGCATCATTTAATCGACGTCAGTCTGATCTTGCTGTGGGAAACCTCTCTCAATCGGAATCCACCTGGCGGATCACGACTTGGTTACCGCGTCTGATCACGTCGTCGTTCTTGGTTCAACCGGTTGTTCGCGGACAGCATCGTTTGGTCCGTCACGGATGGCGATTCTCATTTCGTCGTCGGCGGATCGTCAGCATGGCGGTGGTACTGGCCGCATCGCTTGCGATCGCTTGGCTAGCCAATCGGATCGATTTCAATCTCGGCCGTTCATCATTCATGACCGGTTGGACGTTATTGATTGGCCTGTTTCTGCTGTTGGCCCTCGGGATGCGCCGTCGATTACCCATGCTGCCGCTGGGAACGGTGGCCATGTGGACTCAAGTGCACATTTACACCGGACTGTTTTTGATGCTGGTGTTTGCGATGCACGCGCCGCAGTTTGTGGCCAACGTGTTTTTTCTACCAACCATAGTTGGCCAGCAATCGCTCGTTGATGCCGTCGCCGCCGGGGGCGTACTGGAAACGTGCTTGGCATGGCTGTTCGCGGTGACCAGTCTGTCCGGCGTGTATGGGCTGTGGGCCAGCCGACGCATTCCCGTTCGCTTGACGGCGATTGCCGCCGACCACCGATTCGATGATGTGGCGTGGCACCGCGAACAACTCGCCACCGCGGCCGCGGACAGCATCGCGAGCTTGCCGGCGCAATCGTCAGTGCACGTGTTGGGAGACTTTTATGATTCGCACCTGCGTCGTTTTTTTCGCACGCGACCCTCTCCGGCCTATTTGATTTGGCCCAACACGCGACGTCGCCGTCGATTGCTGTCCGGACTCACGCAACTCAATCGCTATTTGGATGACGCGGGCCGCGACGCCTCAGGACGGTTGGCTGGTTTGCTGCGTCGGCGCGATGACCTGGACATGCAATTCGCGTTGCAATGCCGGTTGCGATTGTGGGTTGTGCTCCATGCGATTTGCTCGGTCGCGTTGGTCGTGCTCGGCGTTGCCCATGCGATCTTAGCTACCCGATTCATGGGGAACTGATCGGTGCGACGCGAAGACTTCTCGTTGCCGCCACCGCCTAAGGTGACCCGTCCGGGTGATCGCTTTCAGTGCGGTCGCCCACCTGGACAAACCCCGTGTGACGCAGGCCCGTCGACCGATGGCGTCTGTCCCCTGGCTAAGCTCTGCCAGACCAAGGGAAAGACGCCTGGTGCCGGCAAACACGCGGGCGATGCCGAGCTATCGCCCTGCCGCGTTCGTCGAACCTGGTCAGGGCGGCAGCGCCGGATGGTCTTGCTGTGCCTGACCGGTTTCGCAGCGACCTGTTTCTTATTGTTCGTCAGTCCACTCAGCCCCAAGGTGATTCAGCCGGGTCCGCTTTCGTCGGCGCACGCGCAGATCCTCTCCACCACCCAGACCAGCGATCGATGCGCCGCGTGCCATCGCAACGTGTCGACCGAAGCGTGGTTTGATTTGGCAGCGTCAGCGCATGCGGGCAAAACGTGGGCCGGTTTTACCGACACCTCGCAGATGACCGATCTTTGTTTGCGATGCCATCACGACATGATCCCCGAGTCAACGGCTCGACTGGCCCACAACGTTCCCCAACCCACTCTCGATCAATGGACGGCAAATGCTCGGCGGCGCCGCGATGACGCATCGACCTGGTTGGTGCGATTGATTTCGTCGTCGCTGCCATCTTCGTCATCCCGTTCGTCGCTCGATTTAGCTTGCTCGGTTTGCCATCAAGAACATCACGGCAGCGACGCTGACATTGCAGCGATTACGGATGCGGCCTGCCAATCCTGCCACGTCAATCAATTCGATTCGTTCGCCCAGTCGCATCCGCCGTTTCGACATTGGCCTGATTCACGCGGCGGGTCGATCAAATTTGATCATGCGCGCCATGAGCAAATTCATTACCCCAAATCCCAAAGCGATATCGATCAACGTCCACCATCGTTTGATTGTCAATCATGTCATGTCGGCTCGCCGGGCGGCTTAGCGGATCCCGTTCAAACCGCATTGCCGTACGAGATCGCTTGTGCGACGTGTCATGATGCGCCATTAAAGGTGGCTTCGGTTGAAGGACCGGCTCTGCTATCGCTTCCAACGCTGCCCGATGACATTGCGTCCGAACTGCCTTCGTGGCCAGCAACCGCGATCGGTTTTGCCGATGGCAGTTTCGCGCCGCTGTCGCGATTGATGTTGACTCAACCAACGGACACGCGTGATTGGCAAGCGCTAAAGGATGTTGCCAACATCGATTGGGATGACGCTGTCCAGCGTCAGCAAATCATCATCGCGGCATCTCAGTTGCGGCAACTCGCCATTGACCTGGCTCTGGGTGGCCAACCGATGCTCCGTGAAGCTTGGATAGACGCAGGTATCGATCAAGAGACCGCGGAGCGTTTGGCCGCCTCGTGGCCAACGCAGCTGTTGCGAGACGCGGTGGCATCATGGTTCAGTAAGCAATCAACCCTCGCCGATCCGTCTTCCCGCTCTGATTCGGCCGATTACGACAATGACTTGCTTGGAACTGAAACGTCCAACAACTTCTTGGATGGCGACGTACTGGCCGGCGATCCGCTTCAGCTTGACCCGTTGAGTTCAAGTCAAGTGACGGCGGGACCTGATTGGACAGCAGAGCTAAAAGATCGTTTTGATCCGGACCAGTCGCAGCCTTTTGGCGGCTGGTATCGCGATGATTTGACCGCGTCGATTCGCTATCGATCGCGTGGTCATGCCGACCCGGTTGTCCGAGCCATCGTGGATCTGACAGCAAGCCTTCCGATGGGAAATCCGATCGGGGATGCCTTGCGGGCACACCCGTCCGTCCAAGCATGTGCGCAATGCCATGCCGCTGTTGCGTCTCCAGCCCCAAGTGGCCTCGCCCTATCGGATATCGATCGTTGGCGTTGGCGATCCCGTGAACAGAAACTCACATCCGATCGAGTCGCACGCTCGCTGCACCATTTTTCTCACACGCCGCATCTACGCATCGCTTCGCTGTCCGACTGTCGGTCATGTCATCAGAGTCCTGAGGACCCCGTTGGAGCAGACCAAGCCGAATTCGTTGCCATCACGACAGCAAACTGCGCGACATGTCACCATGATGGCGGGGCGGGGGATCACTGCACGCAGTGCCATCGGTATCATGCGGAACATGTCCTACCCTTCGCCGACGTTCAACCCGTTCTCAACACGACAGATACGCCCCGGAGCGCTGCCTTACCGCTACGCAATCCGCGATCACGACAATGATTCCCGTCGGCAGTTGGTCATCACTTCCATGACCACGTTGCTCCAGGATCACCACTGTGGCGCCATCGTTGGTGATCATGGGACTGGCAAGACCACCTTACTACGCGATGTGACGGAGACGTTATCCAGCTCGCTGGGTGACGCCACAACAATCCTGCTATCACGTGATCCGTCCCAATCTTGGTGGCGTCGTCTTTGGCAGCGGCATTTCAACGCAAGAACGGTACTAAGTCACCTTCAAACATGCCCAAAAAAGAGACCTGACCCCTTATTGATCATCGTGGATGGGGCGGAGCAATTATCGTGGTTAGCGAATTGGCGACTGCGAAGATGGGCGCGTCGAACAGGTCATTTCGTATTGGTGACCTCCCATTGTCCACTTCGTGGTTATGTCACTTTGTTTCAGACCGAAGTGAATCCGCAGATGATCTCGCATTTGCTTAACCAACTCTCAAAACGCACCGACGCTCTCGGGCAACGACGGATCAGACAGATCATGCTGAACCATGATCTTGATACGGTCGTCAATCTTCGCGACTTCTGGTTCGATCTCTACGACGAATACGCCAAGCTTGGCTCGCAACCGCTTTCAACGACTCCGGCGGAGTCTCACACCTGATGGCTGTCCGGCTCAATGTCATGATCATTCGTCCGTCCCAACATGGTGGCGGAAGCGATCCACACCATCATTACGACGAACAGTGTGACCACGTCGTTGGAACGTTACTGGGACGTCCTGGTATTGATGTGATCTTGCTCGACCGGATTCCCAATCCCAATGACGATGTCACCGAGATCATGGCGATCGAATCCATCAGCGGCGATCTCGCCGTGGTGGCTTGGCAGGCCATTGATCCGGTGCTCATGGGACTCAATGCACTGGGCAAGACGTGGACGCGCACGCCACACCGTCGTGACTCGGAAGCCAAACCGGTCATGCCGCCAATTCCCGGTGCGTTTCGGTTGTACTTTTTTGACATGCGGCGACCCGGTTCGGCAGACGCCATCTTGAGTGACGTGCAGCGATTGCACGACGTTCGCGCTCAGCCCATGTTCTCGATCGGAACGCCGCCGGCTCCCAAACCAACGAAAACCAAGACCGATTCAATCAACAAACCCCATCAAGAAACACCCACAACAGTTACACCAAGTCAGCCATCGCAATCAGCACCCTCAGACCTCGACGACCTCGTCGACGAACTCGACCGACTCAATCCGTGACCGCCTACCGCCAGCGGTCGGCGATGATCGTATCGATGACAAGTTGGGCGACGTGATAGGTGATGATGGGCAGCACGCTGACACCCGCATCGATGGCGACTTGCAGGCCCACCATCAGCGTTTTTTGACTGGCCGCAAAACCGATGCCGATCTGGGCGGCGCGATCGAAACGCAGCCATCGCGCTAATGCAATGCTTGCGATCAACGTCACCACGTGAATGACGCTCACCGATGTCACCAATTGGCAACCAATCCACCCGCTAATCGTCTCACCCGTCGCCAATCGCTGGCCGACCGTCACGCCACCGAGACAAACCATCGTGAGAATGCCGATTTGGGCCAGCACACTGAGCAACGACTTGTGCCGATCCGCAAACCCGGAACCACCCCAGTAACGCAGCGATTGCGCCAGGATCAACGGTGCGGCGACAAGCAGTGCCAGTTTGATGATCTGACCGGTCGCGGAAATCTCGACGACGGGTGAGTGCGTCACGCGAAGCATCTGGAACATCGATGCAATTCCGATGGGTGCCACCACAACGCAGCTCAGATTGGTCACCACCGTCGTGACAAATGCGATGGAGTCATCACCGCCGGCACGCCGCGTCCAAACCGCTGCGGAAGCCAACGTGCATGGCATCCAAGCGGCAACGATGAGCCCCGGCAAGAATGAAAGTTCAAACCACCATCCAACCACCACTGAAAGCACCGGCACCAAAAACAAATTCGACGCGATCGCGATCATCGCCGCAGTGGGTCGCTTGATCACGCGCTGCAATTGAGCCAGCGGTAAGGTCCAGCCCGTCACAAACATGACCGCAAACACCAACAGGCTTCGCCCGGTTGTCCAAGTCAGCAGTAACCCAAGTGACGCAGCGCACTGAATCGAAATCAGCAGCGTGATCGCGAGCAGTATTAAAAACCAATGGCGTCGTAAGAACGCCGTCACGTTGACGCATTGGCTTTTTTCAAAGCGGCATCCACCACCGCTTGACTCTTCATGTGTCCTTGCTGAGCCACATCCAAAGCGGGTTGTTTCCAGTAATCCGAATTAAACAGTTCCAGCGAGAACGTGCCGCGGAAGCCGTGTCGCAACAACATCGCAATCGTATCGACGAGAGGACAGACACCGTCCCCGGGAAACACACGATCCTTGTCAGCAATGCTTTCGATGGCAGGCTGCGCGGGGTAATCGTTGATGTGAAATAGCGGCATCCGAGACGCTTCAATCATCGCCAGGGAGGTCATCGAGTTACCGCCTTTGTAAATGTGATAAAAGTCCGGCAGCACCGCGGCGGATGAATGTGATGCGGCGGTGGCAACGTAGGCGAGTTCGCCAAGCGTGCTCAACACCTTCGAAAAACCCCACAACTCCAAAAGCGGCGTGACGCCAACCTGATCGCCAACATCCAAAAGGGCTGCGTAACGTTCCGCGATCGCATCGAGCGGTGGCACAGCACCACCTGCCAATTCAGACTCACGCGCAACACCAATTGGCGGCGCCGCAATGAATCGACCGCCCAGCGACCGCACGAGTTCCATATCACGACGCGCTTCATCGAGACCTGCGGAACGCTGCTTCGCATCATCGACGATCCAGCGTGCAAATCCGATCGCACCGGAACACTCCAAACCGAAATCGTCCATCATTGATTTGAGCGTTGCGACTTTCCCGCCCTCGTCGACATATCGCCTCAAATCGCGAATCCAAGGCTCGATCCCATCAAACCCCGCCTCCGCGGTGACTCGAATTTGTTGATCCACCGCCAGTTTTTGGCCGCGAATCGTGCTCGTGTTCAAGGCAAGTTTGGGCCGTGTTCCAAACGCGTTTGACGCGGGCATCACGGTCGATGCCGACGTGTCACTCTGAGCCGACGCCGTTGTCGCCATCCCGGCAACGGCAAGCGATGACGCGGAAGTGGTCGCCATGTGGAGGCACTGACGTCGAGAGAT
>JBCCJB010000122.1:0-9839 GCA_039028015.1 Planctomycetota bacterium | reverse complement strand
CGCGGAATCACCCAAAGTGCGCCACCACCGTCATCATGGATATGAGTGGGTCGATGCGCTATGACGGTCAGTACATGAACGTCAAACGAATGGCGCTGGCGATGCAGGGACTCATCAACAGCGAGTATCCCGGTGACTTTCTCCGGTTCATCGAAATGTACACATTCGCAAAGCTGCGGACGCCGGGAGAAATCATTGAATTGATGCCCAAGCCGGTGACCATTCATGATCCCTGGGTGCGTTTGAAATGCGACATGAGCGATGAGGAGATCACCGAGCATCAGGTCCACCCGCACTTCACCAACATTCAGCATTCGTTGCAGCTTGCACGTCAGAACTTGGTTAACTGTGATACGCCCAACCGTCAGATCATGCTCATCACCGATGGTTTGCCGACGGCTCATTTTGAAGACAATTGGCTCTACATGCTGTATCCACCAGACCCGCAAACCGAAGCGGCCACAATGCGCGAAGCACAGCTTTGCAAAAAGGAGGGCATCACGATTAATATCTTTTTGATACCCAGTTGGTCGCAGAACGAAGACGATATCCGCTTCGCGTATCGAATGGCGCAGGCCACCTCAGGAAGAGTTTTCTTCACCAGCGGCAAAGATCTGGATCGGTTTGTGCTGTGGGATTACGTGAAGAATCGTCGCGATATTATTGCGTAGCACCGACCCGTTTGACGCGGACCCTTGCCATAAGTTGGCCTCGCCGTTACACCTGTTGGCCCCGCGAAAGGGCGGCAGCAATGTCAGATGTGCTATTAAATTTGATGAGGTGTAGCGAAATGTCACGAACGCTTGTTGATTGCGGAAATTGTGGTCCCGACTTCAATTCAATCCGCCAAATGGTGAAGTCCAACTTTGATTGTGCCGTCATCCAAACGCACGGTGCCGAGGACACGTTGGAAACCCTCAAGCAACGAAAGGTTGACCTTGTCACCGTCAATCGGAAGCTGGATCGAGATTACACTGAGGGAATGGATGTGATCCGAGCGTTGAAGGCAGATCCCGATACGGCCTCCGTCCCAGTGATGTTGGTCACCAATTACGATGAACATCAAGAAGCAGCCGTCGCCGAGGGTGCGATCGAAGGCTTTGGCAAGCTTGATCTGGACAGTGAGGCGACGCTATCTAAATTAGCCCCGCATTTGAACGGAGCTTTGTCGGAATCCAGCTCTGCCTAGCGGATTTTGCTACGCCTGAGCGTTCTTGATGAGCTTATTGAGGCGACTCTTGCTGCGGGCCGCTGCGTTCTTATGAATCAGATTCTTCGCAGCGGCTTTGTCAAGTTTGCTCGCTGCAACGCGGAACTCGCTTCTAGCCGTTTCCAAATCGCCAGCGGTCACAGCTTCTCGAACACGTTTGATTTGCGTTCGTACGCTGCTCCGCACGCTCCGATTCATCAGGCGGCGTTTCTCATTTTGACGAAGTCGTTTGCTGGCGGAGGCGGTATTGGGCATTGCGGGCGCGGTGGTGGAAAAACAGTGAGATCAAATAACGGTCGATTTGCTCAGTCAGTGCCAGATTGGCCAGTTAGAGCCAGGTTCAACCGGTCGGAGCCAGGTCGGCTCGTGAAACAAATTGGGGCGAGGAGTATGACGGTCGACTGCGTCCCTGTCCAGTTCATCCGAGAGGACGCATAATTGCTTTTGGGGGTCGGTTTGATGAACCTGGTCGCCCGGCACGTAGAGCCTATCCGAAAACCATTGAGCCGATCGCGCTGGCGCCACGTGGTATCTGAAATGCAAGGCGAAATTGAGGCCCGAGGCTAGCGCCAACGGCTCGTAGAGCTAATTCGCTTGGTTTCCAGATAGGCTCTTATAGAAAACTCTCGGACGCGTTGCTAAGTCGTGGATTAAAGTTGTCATCATTCGATTCCGCCATGCCTCAGAACGCCTCTAGGCGAAATGACACGCCTCGAGTGATGCTCGTCGGTGCTGGCCCGGGGGATCCCGGTCTTCTAACGCTGCGTGGGTGTGAATGCCTCAACCAAGCGGATGTCGTGTTGTATGACGGCTTGAGCAACACCGACATTTTGATTCATGCCGTGAATGCCCAAAAGATCTGCGTTGGCAAACATGGGCAATCGAGAATTTGGAAACAGCACGAGATCATTGATGAAATGCTGCGACACGCACGATCCGGCCGCCGGGTGGTTCGATTAAAAGGCGGGGATCCTGCGGTTTTCGCCCGCACCAGTGAGGAAGTTGATGCGCTCGTTGCGGCGGGTATTGAGTTTGAAATCGTGCCCGGAATCACAGCCGCGCTCGCGGCGGGTTCCTATGCCGGCATCCCCATCACGCATCGCGGAATCGCCTCCGCGGTCGCTTTGGTCACTGGTCACGAGCAACCGGGCAAAACGTCATCTGATCTGGATTGGCGCGCGTTGGCAGCATTTCCGGGAACGCTGGTGATTTATATGGGGGTCACCACGGCGCGGACCTGGACCAAGGCTTTGATCGATCATGGTAAAGATCCATCGACGCCCTGCGCGATTATTCGGCGCTGCAGCCTCAACGATCAGCAAACGCGGCACTGCCGATTGGATGAGGTGGCTGATCACTTAACACCGGCAACAAAACTAAGGCCACCGGTGATCACGATCGTGGGACCGGTGACGGATCTCGCTGAGCATATGGACTGGTTTTCCAAACGGCCTCTGTTGGGAAAACGCGTGTTGATCAGTCGACCGCAAGTGGTGATGGAAAGTCCTAGCCAGAGCGACGATGTGCTGTCATCTCAGCTGTGTTCACTTGGTGCTGTCGTGTTGTCTCAACCCGTCATGTCAATTGTGGCTGAGGAACCGTCCATTCTTGATGCGACACTCGATCGGATCGATGCGTTTGACTGGATCGTTTTTTCAAGTCGAAATGGTGTGCGATATTTGACTCAGCGAATTTGCCAGCGTGGCGGTGATGCCCGATCGCTGGGACAGGTTCGGATCGCTGCGGTTGGCACTGGAACAGCCGAGGAATTGTGGCGTTTTCGTCTTCGCGCTGACCTTTTGCCGACGACGTCCACTGGATCGAATCTTGCTGCAGCGTTGGCAACCCACGCACGGCATGCACGTGTTCTCTCCATTCGCGGTAACCGCGGTGGTGATCACTTTCGTCGGCCGCTGGAGGATGCCGGTCACTCGTTGGAAGAAGTGGTTGTTTATAAACAAGTCGATGGGCCGGAGACGTCACCCGAAGTTCAGACAGCAATCGACGAGCGTGCTCTGGATTGGATCACCATTACTAGTGGTGAATTGGCCAGACGTTTGCATGATCGTTTTGGCGATGCCTTGTGGCAAATTCGCATTGCTGCGATTAGCCCGGCAGTTCGGAGCGTCCTGCAATCGTTGGGCGGACGCGATATCGTTGTTGCTGAATCTCCGGGAATGGATTCCATCATTGACGCCATAATTGATGCGGAATCCCATCAGGCGGTGGGCTGAGAGACTGTTTTAAAAGGGGTCTGACCCATTGCAGAGCGACACCTGACAGCAAAAGCCGCAGACCATCGAGACTGTTCTTTGCCTGCCAACTCATTTGTCAGGGGGTCAGACCCCTTTTAAATCAGTCTTTAATTCGACGCGTCAGCGATCGGACTTGCTTCAACGATCGGTTTCGGTCAACTCCCCGGCGTCAATCAGCTCGATGGTGATTGGTGCTCGAAGGTCTTCTTCGGGTTCACTTTGACGATCGATGTTGATGGCTTCAGGGTTGCTTTTCGACACGTTTGACGGACGGCGTGGCCCTGTGGTCAGCACTTCCCACGGTTTGGGATAGAAGAAGTGTTGTTCGATGCGTTGGGGTGGGCAATAGGTGCCTTTGAGGTGCCCGCGAAGTCCAGTGTTGCGATACAGACCCATGTGTTCGGCTCGATGCCATGCCATTGCTTCTTGGCTGCTGGGTACAATGGCGTGAGCAATCTTGCCGGCAAAGTAAGACGGTCGATTGAATTGACGTCGATGCGATGCCGGTAGCTTATTTCCCAACGGACCAATCACATCGACTTGCGGCCAGACTCTTACCGGATCGTGCTCACCGGGATGATGCGCATTGGCGATTGACATGGGTAATAAGATCACGAGGAGATCCCAGGTCAATCGATTCAGGAACGAGCATTTAATCACTGGTGTCATTTTCCCTTTCCATGTTTTGCCGTTGGGGCGGTCGCGTTGGTCGATAGGCAAACTGTCGCTTGCCCGTTGTGGCTCCATCCCTGGATATACCCGGCGCCTCTTTCGAATCGTCGTTCCGATCGTCGCGGCTGCATTGAATTATTTGCCGCGTAGCGTTGTTCAGTGTGGCAAGACGCGGAGGGCTACGTTGACGTTGACGATCGGATGGATCGCACTAGCCGCGATAGCGTTGGGCGAGCGTTTGGGGACTTGCACCACGGGCGTAGGCCCATTGAAGACGCCAATTCAACCAGGTTTGACGGCAAATACCCCGAGCCTTCCATCGCCGGGCGCTGACGTTCAATGGGCCCGGTAGCAGGACCGGCCGCTCAAACGAATTAAGACGGCGGCTTAGTTCGACATCTTCCATTAGGGGAATTGATGCAAAGCCACCAATTTGGCGGTATCGCTTTCGACGAACAAAAATGGCTTGATCTCCGAAGACACGACCGGTTAGTTGGACTCGCCATGCGTTGCCCGCTTCAAGGGCTCGATAGCGAAGCCCCTTGGCACTGATTTGCTGATTCAAGCCGCCCCATGTTGGTTTGCCAGCATCCAAGTACTGCTTGCGGAAACTCTGGGGCAGCTGATTGTCCGCGTGCAAGAACAACAGTAACTCACTGTTGGACCCGTCGGCTCCCAGCGCAAGTTGACAGCCTCGCCCGGGCCGATCGCATTTTATCACGCGTGCATTGGTCGCCATTGCGATCGCGACCGTTTCGTCGGTACTGCCCCCATCCACCACAATGATCTCATTTGCTTTGGCGGATCGCGCCGACTCGATTGCGTCTTCGATATGCCCAGCCTCATTCAGCGTTGGGATCACAACGGCGAGTGTCAGCTCAGATTCACCCACGACGAGGCCATCGGTAAACATTAGCGCGGAACCGCATGAATTCAGTCATCAGACTTCGATCAACGCGATCAAGAAGTGGACCATCAGAACAAATAGCGTGGACCAGAGAACCGTTGCCGTAATGCTATGGCTGACTTCGCTTGCCGAGTGCTTTGTTGTGATGCCTTGATAGTAGCTGATTGCTGCTGAGCCTATTCCGCAGATCAAATTCTTGCTCAGTACATACCCAAATCCTTTGCCAAGTAGCCAACTTGGAAGCAAACTTCCAAAACCAAGTCCCGTCGTCCATTGGTCGGTGATAGCGCGAAAGAAATGCTGTCGCCAAAATGCCACGCCGATGTCCGGATTTGAAACCGCGAACGTCAACCGGCTGATCCAAGCAGAGGTCGCGAAAGCAAACGTTTCCAGCAGTGGCGTCGCAATGATGAAGGCGACGACGATGGGCAATAGCAGGTAGGCGGCGGGACGAACGCCGAGCGTTTTCAATGCGTCAATCTGGCCGCCGTACTGCTTAACACCGACGTCGGCGGCAACGGCGGCGCCACATCGCGCCGCAATCAGAATCGTTGCCAGCACGGGGACAAGGATTCGGTACAACGCGAACCCAATGGATGCGAGCAGGTCATCGATCAACAGCGGTTGCGTGTAGAGTCGGAACGGCAAGAACTTGAGCGTGAAATATGTGGTGGTGAATCCTGCAATCAGTCCGGCCACCAGCAAGTAGACCCACGCTGAGACACCACCGACCAGATTCAAATAGTGCAGCGTAAACCGACCAGCCCAGCGAACATTGGGAACTCGCGTGACGAGGTCCCACCAAAACTGACCCCACAGCCAAACTGATTTTCCGGAACGCTGCAGGAATGCATCGCCGATGCTCAACCAGCGTTGCGGTTGCGGCACAGATGGACTGACGGCGATTTCGGATGTGGTCGTTGTCGAAGATGTTTTCATCATTTCGGCGACACGAGACCAGTCTTCTCTTCGTATGGTCTGGATCGTTTTCGCATCGGAATCAAGAAGAAACAGCTCGTCAGCGATGGGGACCAGAGTTTCGTAGTCATGGGTGACAACGATACTGGTCCTCCCAAATTGCGATTGGGTTTGACGAATCAGCTCGGCGACTTTGGCACCACTGGCAGCGTCCAATCCCGAGGTCGGCTCGTCATAAAGCAGTATGTCCGGGTTGGCGGCCAGCGTTCGCGCGATGGCGAGCCGTTGCTTTTGGCCACCGCTCAGCACCGCCACGGGCGACGTGGGCGGCACACCCAAATGTTCCAGCCACTGTTGCGGTGTGAGGACGGTCTCGCTTTCTCGTTGCACACGGTGATCAATCGCGAATTGCACGTTTGCCGTCGGTGTCCATTCGTCGAACAAGGCAAACTGCTGAAAGACAATTCCGACCCGGGGATTGTCATGATGATGACCACGGATTTGCCCGGTCGTTTCGATAGATTCGTGTTCGTCGCCGATCAGACCGGCCAGGAATCGCAGCAACACACTCTTGCCCGTTCCGCTGCCTCCGATGAGTACGGAAATCTTCCCCGGCGGGAAAGCGACATTGGCGGATTTGATTAGTGTCTGCCCACCAGCGATCAGCGTGCAGTCTTCTAGCCTCACGCAAAACCCCGCCGTTGCGAATCAACACGCCAAATCAATGATTGATCTCATGTTGAGTTTCCGGAAAGGTATTCATCGAACCAGTAACGATTGCGGTCGCAGATTTGGTGCAGCTCGTTAGCGATCGCCACAGGATCGGTTCGGCCTAGTAATTGAGCGAGTTGTTTCATCGCGGTTGTTCCGATTGACTCATCGTCGCCAATCGGTAATTCATGACGTGAAACCGTGTTGAGCAGACGCAGTTTGGCTTCAACGCGTTGGAGCGTTCGTAAGTTAGTGATGAGTTCATCGCGAGCTTGACGATTCAGCCAATCCGTTTCGGCAAGTCGGTCCAACATTCCCGCAGTATCGGTTGGAAACGTATCGGCATCGGTCGATTGGCTCAGCACGCCAGAACAGGCGATGCAATCCAGATCGACCGTGCCGCCACGTCCTCGTTTGAGGTTGCCAGGCCGCACGGTTAATTCAATTTCGCGACGCCATCCTCGGAGTGCTTCAACGTCTCGCTCGGACCATGCGGTCATATTGATTGCCGAACGCAGATCCGCATTGACTTGGTCACGGACAGGTTTCGTCCCCGAGATAGCGCGGGCTTTGCAAATCAGCATTCGCCGCCAAATGGTTGCCGTTGATTTCCGGACAGGCTCAAGCAGGTCGTCGATGTGCATGGCCAGGACATCTTGATTAGCTCCACCCGATAACAGCAAATCGATATCTTCGATCCGGCCGTCGGGATCATCCACTAAAACGCGAACAACGTTCTGTGCCAGTTGGTTGAAGAATTGCCGATGAGAAAGCGTGGTGCGCGAGCCGCCAACTCGGCGAACCGTTTCGCCTTCGCCGGTGTAAGCGAACACGATGTCCAAATCGCTGCGATAATTGGTCTCGCATCCACCAAATTTTTGCAGCGCGATCGCGATCAGTTCGGCAGGCTCGTCTCGATTGGATTTCGAGACCGGACCGGGATCACCATAGCGGGCGGCGAGTGTTTCGGTTTCGCGCTCAATTAACCGGCGCAGAATTGCCTCAGATGTGTTGGTAAGCGCTTGGCCAATGCGTTCGATGGGATCTTTGTCCAATAAATCCCGCACGCCAATCATCAGATGGGCGCTGGCTTTGAAATTTCTCAGCACTGGTGCGACGGGCATGCCCGCCGTAACCAGGCGTTGCGATTGCGCGTCCAATCGTTCCGCCGACGGCAGTCGGTCGCGGACCAACGAATCAATCAGTTCGTCGATCATGCCGGGATGCTGGATCAGGATGTTTGAGAGGTATGGTGCCAACGCCACCATCCGAACCATCAAGTTCATGGTTGCGTCGCTGGTGCGAAGCAGTTCCCACAAGGTCGCTTTGGCGCCAATGGAATCGGTGACATCGACGAGTTGCTTCAGCGCGGCGTCCGGATTGGGCATTTGAGCCAACTGAGACAACAAACGTGGTGCAACAGCGGCAAAGAAGTGTCGACAGCGACGTGGCGATAAGAACGACACCGTTTCAGTCGAAAGCGTTTCGATCGCATCAACCGCCGACGCTGGTTGCTCCATTTGGTAGCTTCGCATCAGTGCCGCTAACGCGTCAAAGTTGGGCTCCGGATCCAGTACCAGCTCGGTCAGTTTATGTTCGATCATGTTGGCCGATGGCGACTCATCCAAATCATCGGCAATCGATTCATCGGCAAGTGCTTGTGTGGCATGGGCTGGATCGACCATCAAATGGTTGATGATTTTTCGATTAACGTCGAACGTTTCGTGCAGCAACTCGGTTAACCGGTCAGCATCACCACGACCATCACGACGAATATGCAGTCGCCATGCCAAGCGTTCCTGTACCGCGACGTCTCGTGGTAGGTGCGTTACCCGATGATCAAATAACACTGCCAATTGATGTTCCAATCGGCAAAGTTTGGCATGGTTCTCGGACAGAATGGTTGCCTCTTGGTTCGTTAAGCATCCAAATCGACCCAGCTCGGTGATGGCCTCGATGGTGTTGGTCACCCGCAAATCCGGCAAGGCGTTGCCATGCAGCAACTGCAGATACTGCACTGTCAATTCAATGTCGTGCCGACCACCTGGTACATCAGCGATCGGCATGTCCTGTTCGGCGGAAAAACTTGCGACACGTTTTTCCAGCTTGCGGCGGAGGACGCGGATGTCGGCCATCTCGCTGCGGCTCAGCAAAGATTGATACACCCACGGATGAATGCGTTGGAAAAACTCTTTTGCCAGTTGCCGGTCGCCTGCGGCAAGTCGCGCTTTGACGAATGCCAATCGCTGCCACGTGCGACTGGTGCGCTGGTAATACGATGCCGCCTCGTCGACGCTGTAGAAATCTGCCGTAACCTTTGCCAGCATTTCGCCTCGGAAGATACTCGACAGCTTTCGCGAATCACCTCCGTCGAGTGGATCACTTGGTCCCGAATCGCCTTCGACCACTTCCGGTTGATGTGGCATGGTCAAGTGCAATGACACGACGGGACCGCGATCGGTGCCTACGCAGTCAAGGAATGTTTTGATGATGGTTCGATTAAACCTGACGTGACTGGGATTTTTTCGATCGATTTGATCGCATAGCAACAGAACTGGAAGCGGTGCGTCGTAACCAATTTCCAGGCCGCCGTAATTTCCCAGTCCAATGATGGCGTAGCGAGGCGAGCTGCCATCGATTCGCTGCGGCACGCCCTGGCGAGCGACTGTTCGAGCTAGGCTAAATTCCAGTGCCGCATGGAGCACGGCATCGGTGACATAACTCAATTGTCGTTGCACTTTTGCCGGTGGCATGTCACGGACAAACTCGCCATAGGCAATTCTCAACACCTCTCGACCCGTAAATCGTCGCAAGGCCAATCCGGCACGTCTCGGAGAACGGACTTGATCGAGTTCCGTGATCAGTTCATCCATTAAGGCGCGTCGCTGGGTCGGTTGACCATCCCGAGCTCGAATCAGGTCGAAGTTCTCTGGGTCACTAACCAGTAAGTTGGCGATTGTGCTGCTGGTCGACATGACCTGCAGTAATGCTGCCAAAGATCGCGAATCGCGTTCGAACAATGAAAGCAGCGAGGTCGGGTCATTGGATGCCACAATGAATTGGTGCAGCCAATGAATCGCTTCATCAGGATCATCGATCGAGGGCAGTTGATCCTCCAGCCGTCGCCAGAGTTGTGTGATCAAGTCCGACGAAACGTTAATTTGCG
>JBCCJB010000121.1:0-9873 GCA_039028015.1 Planctomycetota bacterium | reverse complement strand
CCATCATTGCGATCCATTCGCAGTGAAGTCGATGGTGATCTGGACATCATCGTTGCCAAGTGCCTCGAGAAAGATGCCAAAGATCGATATCCGACCGCCGGTGCGTTGGCCGAAGACTTAGATCGCTATCTCGCCGGTCAAACCATCCGCGCCCGGTCTCGCGGACGGATGCGTCGCGCATGGGATTGGACAACACAGGTTCCCATCGTCGCGGCCCTAGTGGGACGCACCACGGCGGATTCATCACCCACGCATCGTCGCTTCCAAACGGGCGTGCTGGCGGCGTTGGCTCTGGCTCCCATCCTGCTGATCAGTGCTGCGGTCTACCGGCAGCGTGCTGCCGCAGCAATGCCGCGAACCATCCGGATCGCGGGCGGGTTAGCGGGAGGCATGTACACCAACGCGTCAACAGAACTGGCATCGAAACTCGAGCAACGCACTGGCGTGGCGTGCGAAGTCAGTGCGACGGGCGGATCATGGGACAATCGACAACGATTGCTGGAAGGCGATGTCGCCTTGGCTCCCATGCAAGCATCCGCAGTCAGTGGCGAACGCCTTCGCGTCGTCGCTCCATTGTTCTATGAGGTGTTGCACGTGTTGGTGCGAGATTCCTCAGATGCCGAACACCCAATCAGGACATTCAACGACGTCAAAGGTTTGCCCATCGCGGTGGGGCCGTCCGGTAGTGGTTCGCGACGCGTGGCCGAAATGGTTTTGGAATCCTGCGCGCTCAATCCCGATGTGTGCCCACGCATCGTGACGAATTGGCCCGCATTGATTGAAGAACAAATCGATGCACCAGGGAAGGAAGCTGATACTGAAGAATCGCGAGTCGCGATGATCTGTATCGGCCCTGGCAGCGATCTGGTGCAAACCATGCTGGCTCAATCATGGCGGCTGGTACCGCTTCCCAATGGCGAGTCGATTGCGTTGCAACATCCCACGCTGAGACCAATGACCGTCACGCCCGACGACTATTCGGGTGCTTCATTGGATGCGGCGGGTGTCAAGACCGTGGGCACAACAGCTTTCTTGGTCGCTGATGCCAGTGCCCCAGACGCGCTCGTTCAACGCACACTCGAATCGCTCTACGCTGAACCGTTGCTATCAGGCCAAATTCCCGCACGACGTGCCGCGGAATGGCAGGGCTTGGCCTTTCATCGCGCTGCCAGAGCTTTCTTTGATCAGACCTCGCGTCAGATGCCGCGATGATTATCGACGCAGGTTCAGAAGTTCATCAATCAGTTGCTGCGTGGTCGTGATGACCCGGCTGTTGCCCCGATACTGAGTGCTGGCGAGCACCAGTTCGACCAAATCGCTGCCAATGTCGGTGTTGGATAGCTCCAACGCCCCGCCAATCACCGTGCCAATGCCGTTTTCGCCGGGTTGTCCCTGGACCGGCAGACCCGTGTTGACGCCTTCGGCATAGAGATTGAGCCCACGTGCTTCCAAACCCGCAGGGTTGGCAAACCGAGCCAACTGCAATTGACCCAGATCACGCGAGATCCCGTTGGAAAACACACCACGAATCGTCCCGTCTTCGCCAACGATAAAGCTGTTGAGCACACCCGGTTCGCTACCGTCCTGTCGCGTTGCCGCAAGCGAGGCTTCTTGGGTCGCCAAACCGGACACGAGTGAGAAATCCATGTCGAACTGCAACGGCGACACACTGGGAATGCCCTGACGAAGGATCGAAACGGTCTCTTCAGTCGCGGTGACAAAGTTCCCATTTCCATCAAAACGAATCAAACCCGTTCCCACCGCAATGTCGTTCTGGCCATCTTCTTGATTGTCAGGACTATCAGCATACCAACGATAAATGGTTGCTTCGTCGGTGCGTGATTCGAGCGCGGCCGTCACGCGAACGTTGATGGGCACGCCCAAGGAGTCATACACGACAAAGTCACTGGCCGCGCTTTGACCCACGGCTTCTTGTTCGACACCAAAAGCAAGGTTGGGTGTTGAAACGCTTCCGACAGAGTCTTCCAAACGAAATGCCGACAGGTCAATGTCGACGGCGTTGGCTTCACCATTGTTTGAAACCACTCGGATGCGACCGTCTTGGATATAGGCACCGGCAACGAGGGTACCCGTTTCGCCTTCAATGTTGTTTGCGGAGGCCGGGATCGGGTTTGCCGAATCAACCTGGAATGCCTGCACGCCGGAGGCATCACTGATGAAATCCAACAAGTCTTGCATGGTGGACGTGTCCGTAATTTCCAACGTCTTCGTGCCCAGCGTTCGACCACCCTTTCGACCGGTGTAGCTCAACGTGCCTTCAGAAAACATCTGCTCATACGTGAGTCCTTCGCGACGAAGGACATCCGTAAGCAGCGTGCTACTGTTGATCGGGGGGCCATCAGGCTGAAGCAGCTGATTTCCCGTGATCGTCAAATCCGAAATCTCAGCGTCGGTCTTGCTATCCGTGTACGTGTCCCCAGGTTGAATCGTGTCGACCAGGTAAAAGTTATTCTGATCCCCTGCCAAATTGCGATAGATCCGAACGCTGTCATAAGCGGGGAAACCACCACCGGACGGTGGTGTGGGCGGCGTCGGAAAATTGCTGAGGGTCAAGCGTCCATTCACAACGCTCTTGGGACCAATCAATGCACTGGGACGAGACTCCGGATCGCCCGCGCGAAAATAAGTGACGACATAGGTGTAGTTTCCCGTCAGGTTGGTATCGTCCAGCGGAGTGCCCGAAAGCGGTGTGGCGCCGGTGTCATTGAACGATGAGCCTGCCACCACGTTGGTCAACAACTCAAACGAGGAACCATTGGGACCGGTGCGATAGATGTTGACCGTCGGGTAGGTCCCGCCTGATGGATCCGAGGGAAGACCGGTTAGGCTGATGCCGCCGCCCGCGCTTGCAGTCACGGTTCGGGGCGAACTGGCCGCGGCTTCGTTTCCGTTGATATCAACGAGCGCGAAGCGATATTGGTAATCCGCACTCGGTACCAACGACCCGGCACCCGTTCCCGAAAGGGTTACGCCACTGGCATCCGCAATCGGTGCTGAGTCGACGGTCACACCTGATCCATCTGGTCGAGGCACAAGCGCCGTTCCCAATTGTCGACTTTCAATGACTTGGCCCGCGGTGGCGATGTCTCCCTCGGGTGTGAGTGTGCCTTCAAACGAAACGTTCTCAGTGGCCTTGGCGACCGTCTTTGTGCCCAGCGGTATCGTTAGTGGTTCCAAACGCGATGTTTGAATATTGAACTGCTCGTCGACGGCATAGCCGAGCAATCGTTGACCGGTGGCATTGACCAACTCCGCATCGCTGTTGAGTTTGAAAATGCCGTTGCGCGAATAGAGTTTTTCACCGTCAGCAGCTTGCACTTGGAAAAATCCATCGCCTTGGATGGCCAAATCGCTGCTGCTGCTGCTGATTTCGATGGTGCCTTGATTGTGATTGGCTGCGATTTCAGCCGTCTGTACTCCAAGACCGATTTGACGCGGGTTGGTACCGCCGTTGTTCGCCGAGGGACCCGCACCGAGCGAAAGCGTCTGCAAGAACTGCGTCGCGAACACCACGTCGGACGATTTGAATCCGACCGTTTGAGCGTTGGCCAGATTGTTACCGATCACATCGATTTGCGTTTCGGCAGCGCTCAAGCCCGTCAGCGCTGTGGTCAAAGCGGATTGAAGTCCCATCGGCGGAGCTCCTTTGCAGCTGGCGAGGGCGTCTCACCAGCAAAGCCGATGCAAGTCACCCAGTTTGAATTTCGCGAATGTTCTCTACGTTCATCGTCTCCGAACCGATGTGAACTTTGACCGAACGTGTGTCATTTTCCTCATTTGTCGTCACCGTAATCTTGTCGACGACCCCAGTCAGGTTCGACCCGGAATCGTCCAGACCGTTGACGGTGCGGCCGATCAAACCGCTTGCGGTCACGAGCTGTTGGCTATTGGAAAGTTCGGTCAACGTCGCGGTCAGCTGATCGCTTGCACCAATTTCTCGAATCTGACCGAGCTGCTGAATCATTGCGGCGTTATCAACCGGATCGAGCGGATCCTGATTCTGCAACTCATTGATCATCAACCGCAGAAAATCATTTGTATCCAGCGAGTTATAGCCATCGTTGGTGCCGTCGCTGATTTGGCCGGCACTCTCGGCGGGCGAGAAATTTGCGGCAGCGGCAATCGAGCCAGGATTGTTAATCGCAGACATCGTCACTCTCGAATTGGGGCGGATTTGGACGCGTCCGATGGAACCATAAAGGGACCGGTCGAATCAATCCTGATCACTTCGGCCGTGAGAGTGAGATCTAGCCGATCGCCTTCAACACCGCCTCGCCCATCTTCGCCGGGCTGGGCGCGACAACGATGCCCGCTGCTTCTAGCGCCGCAACCTTTTCTTCGGCAGTGCCCTTGCCGCCACTGATGATCGCGCCCGCGTGACCCATGCGTTTGCCCGGCGGTGCGGTGCGGCCCGCGATGAACGCGGCGACAGGCTTGGTCACATGATCCTTGACGAATGCGGCCGCCTCTTCCTCGGCACTGCCACCAATCTCACCGATCATCAAAATCGCCTCGGTTTGATCGTCTTCCTGAAATCGTGTGAGCAGATCGATGTAGTTCGTTCCCACAATGGGATCACCACCCAATCCCACGCATGATGATTGACCCAATTTCAAAGAACTTGTTTGCCAAACGGCCTCGTAAGTCAGCGTTCCCGATCGGCTCATCACGCCGATCTTGCCGGGTTCGTGGATGTACCCCGGCATGATTCCGATTTTGCATTCCCCGGGCGTGATCAAGCCCGGGCAGTTCGGGCCAATCAAAACGCTATCGCTCGCCCTGATCTTTTCATACACCCGCACCATATCAATCACGGGCACACCTTCGGTGATCGCAGCGATCACCCGAATGCCCGCGTCGAGCGCCTCGAGAATCGCATCGGCGGTGAATGGAGGCGGAACAAAAATCATGGTGGCGTCAGCACCCGTTTGATCGACTGCTTCTTCAACGGTGTCGAACACGGGAATGCCCTCGACGTTCTGACCGCCTTTGCCGGGCGTGACGCCGCCTACCATTTGCGTTCCGTAGTCGCGACATCCCAGCGCGTGAAACTTCCCAGCATTGCCGGTGATGCCCTGGCACAAAACCTTGGTGTTCTTATCAATCAGAATCGACATTTGAGTATTGGCGGTTTGCGGGTAGCGGTTTGCGTTTGGCTCCAGAGGTGGCTGTTTGGACGATTGCGGTCAGCGTTCGCGAGAATGGGGTCCTGTCAGAAGCCAATCACCAACGGCTAATCGCGAACCGCCAACAACTAACCAACAGCGGCAACAATTTTCTCGGCAGCGTCCGTCAGGTCGATCGCATTGATGATGTCCACATCGCTTTCGGCCAGCATCTTGCGACCTTCCTCGACCTCCGTGCCTTCCAATCGAACGACCAGCGGCACATTGAAGCCGACTTCTTGACTTGCTTCGATCAATGCCGACGCGATGGTCGTGCAGCGGGCGATCCCACCAAAGATATTGACCAATACGCCTTTGCAGTTGGGATCCGATAGCAAGATGCGGAACGCTTCGGTGACCTGGGCCGCATTGGCACCGCCACCGACATCCAAGAAGTTGGCAGGCTCACCACCGTGATATTTGATGATGTCCATCGTCGACATGGCCAGGCCAGCTCCATTGACCAAGCAAGCGATGTTGCCGTCGAGTTTGACATAGCTCAGCCCCGCCTTGCCGGCGCGAATCTCGCTTTCTTCTTCCTCGGAAAGATCACGGAGCTCTTCCAGATCCGGATGCCGGAACATCGCATTTTCATCAAAGCTGATCTTGGCATCCAAAGCCAACATCTGCCCGTCGCCGGTGATGACCAGCGGGTTGATCTCCGCCATCTCACAGTCATACGACACATAGAACTTGCAAAGCGCCGTCATGAACTTGAAGGCGCTCTTGGCAGCAACGCCCTCAATCCCCAACTTTTTGCAGAGCTTGCGAACTTGATAACCGTCCAAGCCTACGGCGGGATCAAAGTGTTCTTTAAAAATCTTCTCGGGCGTTTCTTCAGCGACCGTTTCGATCTCAACGCCACCCTCCGTGCTGCACATCAAAACCGGTTTGGCAGCGGCACGATCGAGCACAATGCCCAAATACAGTTCGCGAGCAATATCGCAGCCCGCCTCCACAAATACCTTGTCGACGGTTTGCCCTTCGGGACCAGTTTGGATGGTGACGAGCTTATTACCCAAAAGTGCCTGGGCGGCCGCTTTCGCCTCGTCGGCGGACTTGCATAAGACAACCCCTTTTTGATCGGGTTGACCGATGATGTTGCCCTTTCCGCGTCCACCTGCGTGAATCTGTGCTTTGACGACGCAAACGGGCGTCCCGAGCTTCCCAAACGCCGCGGCAGCCTCGTCAGGCGTGGTCACCATATGACCATCCAAAACCGGCACACCGGCCTGACGAAAAAGGGCTTTGCCCTGATACTCATGGATTTTCATCGACGCCCGAATCCAAATCAAATGTGGGGATGATCTTTATTGTCGAGTGTTATACGGCCACCCCAGTCATCCGAACACCACCGCGCCGACAGCGAAAATGACGGTCACGACATCGCCGGCGTCAAACGCATTTCATCAGCCAGATTTCGGCCATGAAATCCTTAAAGACAATTTTAGAAGTCTCTTAGCCGAGCCCGATTGGCTTCCGGGCGTTCGAAACGACCCTCAGAGATTCGTCGCCGAAAACGTATCACCTTGATTCAGGTCGCCAGTTCGTAGTCCTTTACTGAACCAACGCAGTCGCTGATCGCTGGTACCGTGATTGAACGTTTCTGGCTGCACGTACCCACGACTACGTTTCTGAAGCGTGTCGTCACCGATTGCTCGGGCCGCATTGAGGGCTTCTTGGATGTCGCCTTCTTCAATGATTTGGTAGCGCTTCTCGGCGTGATGCAGCATCACACCCGCAAAAAAATCCGCTTGCAGTTCAAGCTTGACCGAAAACTTGTTGTATTCGACTTCAGGGAGGCGTCGACGAAGTTGATCCATCTGATCGGTGTAACCCAACAGGTTTTGCACGTGATGACCGACCTCATGGGCAACGACATACGCCTGAGCGAAATCCCCCGGCGCACCTAGCTGTCGATCAAGCTGAGCGAAAAAGGACGTGTCGAGATACACCTTGCGATCCGCGGGGCAATAGAACGGCCCCGTGCCACTGCTGGCCAACCCGCAACCGCTGTTGACTTGGTTGGTGAACAGGACCATCACGGGCTCTTCGTATCGTTGGCCATTGCGTGCAAATAAGTCGTTCCAAACATCCTCGCTGTAGGCAAACACCGTCGAAACAAACTTCCCCGCTTCAACCTCATCGGGTGACAGCTCTCCGGGTTGGCCACCACCAGCCCGCGGAGGACCACCAACTTGATTTTGCTGTGCTTGCTGAAGAAATTGCTGTGGATTGCCACCCAATAGCGTGATGATGACGGCAATTAAAATGACACCGATGCCTCCACCCACGGCGGCCGGTGCTTTCCGTCGACCGCGACGGTCGTCCACATTGGTACTTTGCCGATCGCCACGCCAACGCATCACACACCCAATTCAACCAACCACGAAGAAACAACGACTCGTCCGGTCCAGTTTAAGCCCCGAGGTGCATTTTGTCCGAGTCCCCAACGGTGCCGCCGCACCAACATTCCACTGTCAAAGGCGTGGCGATCGCGATCTTTGCGGTCGGAATGTTGATGGCTGTCATCGCAGGGCTGACGATGTTTCACGAAGGATGGGTGGCCGGCCGACGCGTCATTCTCGCGTGTCTCATGCCAATTGCGTGGGTCTGGTGCGGCTTGTGGGGTCAATTTGTCTGGCTGGTCAGCCAAGCCCGCTATCGCCTGGCTTCGGCAATTCTGTTGGCTTTTGCCGGTTGGACCCTGCTGGGTAATACTCATTTCTCAGCATGGTTTGCAAGCAAAGTCGAATACCAAGCGACTCCATCGGAATCAGCCAATCTGGATCGCTATCAAGCAATTCAGAATCAACCCGTCGATCGACCACTTGATGTGATCGTGGTGCTTGGTGGTTCGACCCAAACCATGAAAGGTGGCCAACCTGAATTGATGCGGGATGGCGAACGCGTCGTCTCAGCGGCCCAGATTTGGCACGCCGGCAATTGTCGGCACATCCTGACAACGGGCTCGACGACCAAGCCACCGCCGGCTGACCACCCCCGCGATCAAGCACGTCGCATTCTGATTTCGCTCGACGTCCCGCCCGAAGCAATCGATACCATCCCGGGGGTGAATACCGCGGCGGAAATGAAGTCGCTTCGCACATGGATCGCGGATCAGCAGGATGCGTCACGTCTTGGCCCTAATCCACAGGTGGGCCTGATCACGAGTGCGTTTCACCTGCCGCCTGCACTGAGATTAGCGAAGAAAGCCGAATTGGCGGTGATTCCGATTCCGTGCGCTTTTCGTGTTGCCGACGCAGAAAATCGAGCGGCCTGGTATGCATTGGTCCCGTCTGATGGTGCGATTCAAGACGTGGCGACGTGCCTGAAAGAATGCTTGGCACGCATTGCGGGACAGTAATCACAGACCTGCCGGCTGCGAAACCGGCAAGCGATATCTGTCGCGGGAATGATTCCCTCGTGCAGCGTTTCACGCAGGTATTGATGCACGACGGATTTCCGAGTCCGTCGAAAAATCAAAGCGATGACGAACTGACAAGTCTGTCTCACCTCATCGCTCGCCGCGAAGATTGACGGAAATTCCCGAATTATCCGCAAGACCGGTACAGATTGACACGATACAAGAGCTACGCAGGCGGATTGTTCCGGTCGATCACCGCGATCCGCCCGCGTTTTCGCCATGATGAAGAACCACGGAAGGTTTGTCGGATGATGCGACTTCTCAAACGAACGATTCACCGAGTTGCCCTGGGCCCAGTCGCCCTTAGCTCGCTCGGCTTGTTGACTCTGAGCACATCGGTCGGCTGTTATGGCCTCGGCGGTGGCAACGTGAATCTCGGTCCATTTGGTTTCCCGCTTCCGGTCAGCCCGTATCAGCAGCATCGCGAGGAAGAAAAATTTCACATCAAGGAACGGTACGACCGCGTCCCGATTCTCGGTCCAACGACGTCAGGCGGACCGCCCATCGCGCTCGATCCGCCGAGCGACGATGAGGTGATGGTGGCACTCGAGCAGGCTCGACCAGTCCAGGGTGGGATCCCGTTGCTGTATGAAAAGCAACGAAACGACGTCCGCATCATCAAAGAGAAAATTGCGGATTACGTCGATCCGCCGAGGTTTTATCCGCTGATTGGACCGGCTCAACTGCACCACGCACACTACAAGTGCACAGTGTATTTCGATGAGAAAACCATTGTCGGTTATCCGATTCCGCACACGCTGCACGATCGTGAGACGATTGAGGTGGTCTACATCGATCACAACCACTTCCACATGGTCGGCGACGTTGAACCCTACACGACCCCGAATCTGTAAGCGGACGCATGCAACGCGATGCTGAGTTGCTTCTGGCAAGCACTACATTCGCTTGACGAATCGACACCAGTTGCCTAACTTCCGCAATCGGACAGGTGGAATCGGCTTCTGACCTTAACGGCGACGTGGCCAAGTGGCTAAGGCGAAGGATTGCAAATCCTTTATTCGTGGGTTCGAATCCCACCGTCGCCTTTTGTTGTGTTGAAGCCCATCGCGGATCAACGCTGCAACCAAGACGAACTCCACCGGTCCAAATGCCCTTGTAGCTCAGTTGGTAGAGCAACGGACTCTTAATCCGTCGGTCCTAGGTTCGAGCCCTAGCGGGGGCACTGCCCGGTGCGTGGTTTTGCAAATCACGCAATTCTGAACAATCGCCGTCAGTATCACGGTGTCACACCGGCCTCAT
>JBCCJB010000120.1:0-9952 GCA_039028015.1 Planctomycetota bacterium | reverse complement strand
GCTATTATCGCCAAACGTACACGACCTGGACCTATCATCCCGTGCGTCGCTATTACTACAGCCGCTACACCTACCAGCCCGTGGTGACGACCACCACGTATCACCATCATTACGCGATTCACTACGCCTCACGTCCTCGATACGTGTACTACTACAACCCCGTCCGACGCGTTTACTGGGGCCGCTATGATCTTCAGGAGGGCGGCTATTCCTTGCTGAAGAAAGAGGATCGCAAGGAAGATTTGGAAGCCATTCCCGAGTCGGCTTTCCCCGAACCAGGTGAGATGCCGCCGATTCCGGAATCGACCGATGGTGAAAAAATGGCCAAGCCTGACCTGAAGGACTTGCCTAAGGTCGAAGCGGTTGCTGACGCTCCCTGATCCGGACTTTCCCGATCTGTCGAACTTCGAACCGGAGTCGCGAGATAATTCACTCGCGGCGCCGGTTTTTCGTTGTGACAGATTTTCGTTTCAGTTGCTGGACAACGCCTCGCAACGATTCACGACGAGGAGAGGATGCGTCGGGATGCTGAAACACAATTCTCAAAACGGGCTGTTCCCGAATGGATCGTCTTCTCCGCCCATCGGTGCGAACGGATCATCACCGCCAGCCGCCGGCGCGAATGGGTCATCGTTTCCACCAGCTGGTGCAAAGGGATCGGCCCCGCCAGCACCAAAGGGGTCCGACTGACCGGCACCAAATGGATCGCTGTCATTGGGCATCGATGATGACGGATCGCCGGCGGGCACGATTGTTTCCGCTGTTTCCGCGGTCGCATCATTGGTCTCCAAGACGACCGTGCCAGTGATCGTGGGAAGTTCCCCGTCGATAGGACGCAAGCACTGAACGATGCCACGCGAATCGACCAAATACAATCGATCTGTTTTTCGATTGAAAAATAAAGGCTCGGGCCGAGTGCCGCTGATCGATTCCTCGGATAAGCCATCGGCCAGCGAGACATCGACGAACTCGCCCGATAGTTTTCGGAGGTAGATTTTATTGTCGATGATGCCCATCACATCGCGAACGCCCGGCACGTCGGCATCCCAGACGCTCAGACCGTCTTGAGCACCAACACACATCAAGTTGCCAAATGCAGACAGGAACAAGATCTTGTCATCGACGACCGTCGGCGATTGATAGATCGGTTGTCCCGTGGGCCGGCTCCACAACACCTCGCCGCTTCGCGTCGCACGAATGCCGTAGAGCTGGCCGGATTCGCTGCCAAAGAAAAAGCGCTCGCCGGACGCAGCCGTGGGTGATCCGCTGACGATCCCATCGGTGTCCAATCGAAATTGCACGTTAGGCTGCCCGGCAACTTCCATGACATACACAAAGCCATTTGCGGTGCCCCAAGCCACTTTCAACGAATCGAGGCTGGCCGCGGGAACCGATAACGAAGCGCCCGAGACCATTTCGGCAAACGGTTCGGCCTGCAGATCGGCAATCGGGTATCCCATGATTCGAGGGCCGATCGCAGGTAGCACGGCGTAACCATTGGCGTGAATGGTGCCACGCAATGGAACATACTCCAGCGCCAATTCGCCAATCACCGTCCCATCACGATTATCAATTTCGATCATGTAGCTACCGTTGATCACCGTGGTAATCATGTCGTCCACGCCGATACCGGTGTAACCTTCCGAACGTCGACCGACGCGCTGCAGCCACTGCAGCTGCCCCGTTTCGGCATCCCGACATTCAACGGTGCCATCATCGCCGAGTGTGTACAGCCGAATCCGCGGCACTTCGAGATCGCGCATCTGTGCGACAATGCCGCGTCGCTTTAATCGGCGAATTTCATTTCGGGCCAGCCGCTCCGCTTCGGCGCGATCAATCATCCCGCCTGCGGCGAGTTGACCTTCGGCGAGGGCGTGGTAATGGATACGTGCGAGAATTGGTTGCGAGTCATCGGACGTTACCGAGGCCGCAATGTTTGGCGAGACTTCTTTGGCTTGATCGGGCGTGGCTTGAACGCTTGACGAAGATTGGACAATCTCGATGTACGAATCCGGATCGTTGCCGTGCACTTGCAAGTGGATATCCACGATCGATTGCGAACCGGCCGGCAGTGACAGCGCTCGTCGCCATGATTCCACCAGTCCGATTTTGGCCGCGTTTCCCGGGCCAATGAAGGCCATTGATCCGCCGCCGCTTCCGTACGGCCCCACGGCGACGGCAATTGGCATGCTCAAAAGAAGCAATGCGACTGAAGCACCGAGCCACAGTCCAAAGGATCGAAGTGAAGTCTTCACGCCACAGCATCAGAATGAGAAAAGAAAACCCGGCGATGGGACGCCAATGGTGCTGTCAGTCTAATTGACTCAGCTGTGGTGGGCGAATCACGTCGGTTCTTTTTCAAGGCGTTACAATCGTTAAATATCGAGTCGGACTCGTACCAAGGCGTGGTTTGATCTCGCTTTCACCAAACGGCCTTTTGCTTTCCCTGACGCGGAGTCATCGATCACTCAAATGAAAACGGTTTTGATGATTGTCGGCGACTTCGTGGAGGACTACGAGGCGATGGTGCCGCTGCAAATGCTTCAGATGCTTGAGCACCGTGTCGACGTGGTGTGCCCCGGAAAAGTGGCTGGTGACCACGTGGCAACCGCAATCCATGATTTCGAAGGGCATCAAACCTACAGTGAAAAGCCCGGACACCGGTTTGCCATCACGGCCGATTTTGAAGCGATCGATCCCAACACATACGACGCACTGGTGTTGCCTGGTGGGCGGGCACCAGAGTATTTGCGGCTCAATCAAGCCGTCTTGGATCTAGTGCGGCATTTTGCCGAACATGCCAAACCGATTGCCGCGATTTGTCATGGCCCGCAAATTCTGGTTGCCGCGGGTGTGTTAGCTGATCGTGATTGCAGTTGTTATCCCGCGGTGGGACCCGAGGTGACCGCGGCGGGCGGTCGCTATGTTTCGCCGTCCGACGCCATGAACAACGCTCACACCGATGGCAACCTGGTGACGGCACCGGCGTGGCCAGCTCATCCCGCATGGATGCGTCAGTTCGCCAAGCTATTGCAGTGATGATCGCATGATGTCTTCGCCTTCGCATCGTGATGATGACCGCCAAGGGGACGCGACGCGTGCTCAGCGGCGACGACTCGTCGAGGACGAATTGGAACGCGTCAAACGGGAAACCGAGTTGACGCGTTTGCGAGCGCGAGAAGCAGACCTGACCAAGATGCTGCAGCAGATTGATCAAGGCGAGGACGTGTCACTGGATGATATGAAGCGTTTGGGCTTGGACGAGGATGCCGAAACAAACGCGGACACCATCAAGCCATCAAGCTTCTCTTCGTGGGACGATGTTCGTCGTGCTCGTAGACGTCAGTCAGCGGATGCCGCTGAGCAAAAGCACGCTAAGCGTGATGATCGAGTTGAAGGCGACAAATTGCACGATCCACGAGGTCATAAGCACGACGGCGTTTGGACGCGTCGTGATGGCGGACAGCCCGGACATGTTCCGGCGCCTGCTATGCGACTGGATCCATCGGATGCGGGCCCAGCATTGCGGGAACGAGCAACGCCGGATGATTCGACGAGTTTATCGGACAAGACGGGTGCCCTGGATGAATTGACGTCGACCCAATCTGGTGATGACTTAATCGTATCGCCTCAGCACGCGGCAGATGCAATCGAGAACGAGAGCAGTTCATCCGTTGGCCTTGCCGAGGAAAAGGCCTTTGATCCAACAGACCTAGAAGTGTTGGTGCAACCTGATGATCAGGTTCAAGCGACGCGGACGCGGCCGATTTGGTTTCTCGCCAGCACGTTGATGCACATTGGACTGATTCTTGTCTTGATGACCGTCACGCTAAGCACTCAGTTGCCCAAAGATCAGGTCGCGTTGTCCGCATCGGTGAGCCAAGGCGAAGAGGCAGCGATGGAAACCTTTTCAATCGAAACTTCGGAACCGGTTACTGAGCCGGCTGAATCGGCACCGGCTGAAACCGAGTACGATCTCAGTCCGATCGGCGAGATGATGGCGGTTGATGTGACGTCAGATGTGATTGGGCAGTCGATTGCAACACCCACTTCGCTGTCGTCCCTAAGCAGTGCGACCGAGACGTCGCTGAAATCGCTGACGGCCTCGGGCCAATCCAGCTCGAAGATGGAGTTTTGCGGCGTCGAAGGGGGCGGCAATCATTTTGTTTATCTCGTTGACAGTTCCGGCAGCATGGGCGACGCCTTTGTCTCGGCAAGGCAGGCTTTGCTGCAATCGATCGAGATGTTGTCAGAGAAGCAGCGCTTCTATGTGGTCTTTTTTGATGCCCAACCTGACTTCATGCGTTTGTCCGACCCCAAGACCGATGAATCCAAAAGCGTTTATGCCACTCCGGAAAACAAACAGCGTTTGCGACATTGGGCGATGCGAATCCAGATGGATCGCGGTCGTGCACCGTACGATCCTTTGCGTTTTGCATTAGGTCTCAAACCGGACGTGATCTTCCTATTGTCCGACGGGGAGTTTCCACAAGGCATCGAAGATCTGCTATTGGAAGAGAATCGGGTCAGCAATCTGTTCGGTGAAACCAATCCCGTCAGCATTGTGCATACGATTAGTTACCACAGTCAGGAAGGGGAAAGTCGCATGCGTCGCATCGCCGCCAAGAACTTTGGTCAATATCGGTATATCCCCAAACCCTGAAATGTCATGGCAGATCATGTGGGCTCGCTGCCGAGACTGGATCGACGATCAACGCTTTGGTCGGTGGAATCCTGACGAGAGATTGGGGCGTCGAGGGGAGCAGGTTGCTGCACGTGAATGCCGACGTCGCGGCTTGCGGATCCTATCCGAAAGTGAATCGGATAGAGCCGGCGAGATCGATTTGATTGCGATGCATGTGCGGGCCCGAACGATCATCTTTATTGAGGTGAAAACGTTTGCGAGCGAGAAGCCCGGGCATCCGGCCGATCGCGTCGATGAAGCCAAGCAAACTCGTTTGACGCGGGCAGCCCTGCGATATCTCCGACGTGAACGGCTGCTGGGTGTAAACTGTCGTTTCGACGTGATCGCAGTTTGGTGGCCCAAGCATGCGGCACGTCCGACACGAATCCAACATTTTGAGTCCGCGTTCGAAGCCACCGGCGTGGACAGTTTCTTCACGTGAGTGCCCGATGGTTCAACGCGGTTTACCGATCTTCGCCTCGCTCGTTTTCGCTGCGGTCGCGATCGGGGAAACACCCGCAACGTTATTCGATGACCTGATTGAGAATGGAATCGACGTTGGTGGTGTTAACGCGAAGATAACAAGGTCGATCGATGTGTCTGCATCCGACTCGGACGTGCGTCGTGACATTGCGGGTCGCAATGATTGGAAGCGATTTACCCGCGATAGCGTCACCGCACCAATCCTTATGAATTTTGACACCGTCGAAAGCGCTGAAGGAACACGTGTGGGTCACGTGATGTCGTTTCGCTTCGTGGCTCATCAGGAATTTGAAACACTCAAGGAAAAAGGATTCTTGAAGACACTGTTTCAAGATTCGAGCCAGCGTGAGGAATCCAGTTTTGAAGGGTTCGATAACGAATTGATGGAAGAATTCGGGCTCAAGCCACAGGACGCGACGGACTACGGTTTTGCCACATTCGAATTGCTCAAGCGGATTCGGATTCGCGGCATCTTTGCCAGTCAAACGACGGTTGATGACGATGTTGCAGTGACAGCGTGGCGGCTTCTGGAAGAAAAACCAAACGATTCAGATTATTGCAGCACTTGGTCGCCACTGGACAACGACGAGGTTGGTCGCAAGGTCGAGGGCGATCGTCAAGCGTACGCGGGCATTGCCGGCTATGTCTCGATGACATCGCTGGCACCAGTCGATTCGACACTAGCCGGTGCGTGCTTGGTTGAGTGTCATTCGATCATTCATGAACCCAAGCAATGGTTCGACGGTCGGAATCTGCTGCGAAGCAAATTACCCCTAATCGTTCAAGAATCGGTGCGTAAGTTTCGGCGAAAGCTGGATTGATTTCGGCCATCATGTCCGCCTCGATCGTAGCTGTGCGAATCATGCCGCGGGATTGTCATTGTCTGATCTGTCACATCACGATCGCTATAAACCCAACCGATTGATCAAATTTGAAGCGGTTTGTGAGCACGGCGATGATGTGGATCAGTGAATCCTGACGAACAAATCCGTCGACACGCGACGATTTTTTCGAATGGATTCGAAATGTTCTTTTCGGTTTGGCATCTCCGCTCATCGCATTTGATGAGCTTACTGACCCTCTTTCTGCTGACAGCACTTGGCTGCAAGCATCCGATCCGTGCTCTCGTCGGGGGTGGCATGAAGATCGGCGGCCAAATGGGTGTCGACGGCGATATCAAAATGGCCGGCGAGGTAACCACGGTAACTCGCACCGATAATACCGCGTCCCCGGTCCATCCGGTTGTTGTTGATGGCAACGCGAGCTGCGGAGGCCGTCGTGTGGCGATCATCGACGTGGATGGAATTCTGGTTGATCGCGTTGTTGGCGGCATTGGTTCGATGGGCGAGAATCCCGTCGCGTTGTTTCGCGAGAAAATACGACGCGTCGAAAACGATGCGTCGATTGCTGCCGTTGTTTTGCGAATCAACACATTCGGTGGCGGCGTCACCGCAACGGATATCCTGGCTCATGATGTGGAGCGCCTGAAACAACGTCGCGGCATTCCCGTCGTCGCTTGCTTGATGACGACCGGTTGCGGGGGCGGGTATTACTTAGCCACGCACGCCGATCATATCGTTGCGCACGAGACATCCGTGGTGGGCGGAATTGGCGTCATTCTCAACGCCTACAACATGGAACTGGCTCTGGAGCAGTACAACATTGTTTCGATCCCAGTCAAAGCGGGCGATAAGATTGATACAGGCTCGCCCGAACGCGTGATGAAGGATAACGAACGGAGCCTGTTGCAATCGATGGCCGATCAGTTCCATGATCGCTTTATCAATCAAGTTCGCGACGCTCGCGGGCTGAACTTGCCGGCGCTCGCAATGGTCGACCAGGATGTGGCGGATGCTGACCCCGATGGGGAAGAACCCGTTGATCTTTTTGACGGACGTGTTGTGACCGGACGCCAAGCGTTTGAGTTTGGTTTGGTGGATGCGACGGGGTATTTGGATGATGCCATTACGACGGCGGGACAGCTGGCTGGCTTGCCGAGCGATGCCGCTGTGGTTTTGCTGCGTCGTGATAACGATCGAGCACTCAGCGAGTTCGACGTGACACCCAATTCGCCGATGACAGGTTTGGTGCCACTGAGCTTCCCGGGGATGGATCGCGCATCGATGCCAACGTTCTTGTATCTCTGGCAGCCCGAGCCCAAACTCGCGTCGCAGAACTTCTGATCGACTGACTGGTCGTGTTGGTCGGTTAAGACCGGTCACATTCACTACTTGATTGCATCGTGAGGTCCAGAGCCGGACCCGATTTGTGAGGGCGAATTATGACGCCGCAGCAGAATGGCTGCTGCGGCGCAAAAGCTCGCACCCAGTAATTCAAGAGAGGCGAAACCAAGATGCATCGTGGAGAATCCGTCGAGTGCTAATCCGCTTAATCGCCCGCATGCTGAACCGACAAGCGGTAAACCACCGATAAGCAGCGCAGCGACTTGCTGTTTGCGACGCCATAGAACAATCATGCTTATGGCAATGGCCAACTCGACGCCACCATAAAACGCTCTCACTTCCGTTAGCATTTGCGGAGTCGACGCATCGACGCCAAACGCGGGAAGCAACGCACCGGGATCAGTGCCCAACCAGATTGCAAAACCCGCCCAAGATGAGGCCGTGATACCGATTACGACGTCGGGGAATCGATTTGTCACGTGGGAAGCCGCTTTCAGTTCGATGGCAGTTATGCGTCGCTGCGAAAAATGGCGACGCAAGTGAGTGCCATGATGGTAATGCTGCTAAGCACTCCCAGAAGTCCTAGGACGCTCAGCCGCGTCATGCCGAAAACGGTTGTTGCGGGGAACAAGACGGGTGATACCTCGTAGGCCAACATCAATGAGGATCCCAAAAACACGGCGCTCGCCATCACCCCAACAACCAAACGATTAATCACCCGGGGCAAACGCATCGGTTCCAGTCTCACTTGCAGCTGTCCCGAGCGAGCTTGTTTGAGTAGTCCCAGCACTTGCTCGGGACCCTCTTCGAGCAACATCTCATTTTCGAGGTAAACCCGTCTTGCTTGACGCAGCCGTCGTGTTGGCGAAAGTCGTCGCAACATCACGGTGCGCAGCTGTGACCGGACAACATCCAGCGTGTCAAAACCAACACCAAGTTCGCGGAGTGTGCCTTCGAGAGAAATCATCATCTTGAGCAGCAACGCCGATTGATTGGGCAGCCCAATGCCGTGCTGATGCAAGATGTCGCTCAATTGGTTCAGAGCCGCAGTCAAATCAAAGTCACCCAGTGATTGTCGGCCATAGGTGTCCACAAAGTCCGACACATCGATTTCCAGTGCAGCTTCGTCAAGGTCCACGCGAGGCTGTCCGACGATGCGAATCAACCGCGTCAAACGGCGTCGATCACCGGCCTGAATGGCAAGCAGCATCTCTTCGATCGATTCTCGCAACGCTTCATCGATTCGACCAATCATGCCGAAGTCGAGAATTCCTAATCGCCCATCACGTACTCGCATCAAATTGCCCGAGTGCGGATCGGCATGAAAGGCACCGTGCTCGAAAACCATTTTGAGATAAACGCTGGCCAAACGTGAGCCCAGAGTCTCCGCATCCGATGTGAATTCCGGTGCTGACGTTCCAGAGGCAATGTCGTGCGCCAGTGATGTGCCGACGAGTTCGTCCATCACCAGGACACGTCGTGTGCAAAGGTCGTCAACGACGCGCGGGATGGCAATCTCGTTTTGCTGACCGCTGAGCAATTCCGCGAATTGCTTTAAGTTTGATTTCTCACGTTGGAAGTCAAGTTCGTTGGTGATCATCGGCGACAGCTGACGAACCATCGCAGCAGGCCCCCACATCGCAAGCGTGTCAACGCGTTGGGCGAGTTGTGCTAGGCCGGCAAGTACCTCCAGATCTTGACGCATGATGCGATCGATACCATGCCGCTGCACTTTGATCACGACTTTGTCGCCGTTGGCCAACGTCGCACGATGCACCTGTCCAATCGAAGCCGTCGCCAGTGGTTCGGGATCGATGGTTTGAAAGTGATTGTAGAAATCCGGACCGAGTTCGGCGGCGAGTGTTTCCCGCACGCGTTCGATAGGATCGGGTCGCACACTGCCCCGCAACCGTTTCAATTCATCTGAGAGCGCCGTGCCCACCAAGTCGGGTCGCGATGAAAGGACTTGACCCACTTTGATGAAGGTGGGACCGAGTTCGGTCATCGCCATTCGGACTCGCTGCACACGCGAGTATTGTGACAGCGGAACGCCGGCGCGGTCCTTAATCCAGTCGCGAAGGGGCAGTCGCTGCGCCCGTATCAGTCCCTCGGCCAGTCCGTAACGCCGCAACACCGCCAGGATCTCGCGACCGCGACGAAGGTTGCGCACCAGACTGGGAATCGAGGTGAATTTCAAATCGGGCTAGACTCATGTAGCAGTGGCGTCAGCCGATGCGGCCCAATGACCATTCCTTGCAAGCATAGTCACGATGACGTTTTTCGACGATTGGTTGCCCGCAATCGGAACGACGATCCGATTGATGCTAACGACGGCAACGATCGCGACGGTTGTGGGTTTGCCGGCTGCTTGGGCGGCTGATGTGATGGTGATGTGTTGTCGTCGACGACTGACGCGATTGTGGATGATCGCCATGGTGACAGCCATCGCGACACCGTTGATCTTGCATGCGGCAGCGTGGGAATCGACCGCTGGCAAATTTGGTTGGCTGCACCAGATCGTCACTGGCGGAAACGATGCCTGGGTGGCGTGGATTCATGGTTGTCACGGGTCTGCGGTGATCGCCGTCATCACGTTCTGGGC
>JBCCJB010000119.1:0-9959 GCA_039028015.1 Planctomycetota bacterium | reverse complement strand
GGTTTCTTCCGCTTCCTGAGGCTGCACGACAACGCGGTCATCCAGTGGTCGCAAATTGATGGTCTTGGTGGCTGCCATTTTGAAGTTCCTTTTTTGTTGAGTTTTGATTGTTTGGTTTGAGCGATCAGCTCTTGAACACATTTAAGATTTGATGAACGACTTTGTGAGCCGACGGCGACAGACGCAGGCTTCACATTGCTCTTGGCGTTACATGAGGCCCGTCGCTCCGTAAGGCCCGACGCTAGCGCTTTCGGCTCAAGGGTTGATGGACGGGTCATGATCAGCGGTGTCATGGTTGCGGCTTACATCATACCGCCCATTCCTCCCATGCCGCCCATTCCACCCATGTCCATGCCGCCCATTCCGCCTCCCATGCCACCACCCATTCCATGGTCGTGGTGATCGCCACCGGCTTCTTCCTCCTCGACCGGGATTTCGGTGACCAGAGACTCAGTCGTAAGCAACAGCGAGGCAACAGACGTCGCGTTGGTCAATGATGTGCGAACCACTTTGGCCGGATCGACGATTCCCGAGGCAACCAAGTCACCGTACTTGTCCGCGTTGGCATCGTAGCCTTCGGTTTTGCCTTTCAGCTGCGAGACGCGGTTGACGACGACGGCACCATTCAAGCCAGCGTTGTCGGCGATGGCTCGCATGGGGCCGTCCAAAACATTTCGAATGATTCGAACACCGAGCTTCTGGTCGCCTTCGGTTGCCTTTTCGAGCTTTTCAACCGCGGGCCGACAACGCAGCAGCGCCGTGCCGCCGCCAGGAACGATTCCTTCTTCTAGCGCGGCCTGAGTCGCAGCACGGGCATCATCAATCAGAGCCTTACGCTCTTTCATCTCCGTTTCAGTCGCCGCACCCACGTTAATCTGCGCCACGCCGCCGGCGAGTTTCGCGAGACGCTCCTGGAGCTTCTCGCGGTCGTAATCGCTGTCCGTCGCGTCAATCTCGCGTCGAATCTGTTCCACGCGACCTTCAATGTCAGCCTTCTTGCCGGCGCCGCCAACGATTGTGGTCGCTTCGCTGGTAATTCGAATGTTCTTGGCACGTCCAAGGTCAGCGAGCTTGACGCTCTCGAGATCAATGCCCAGATCCTTGAATATGGCCTTGCCACCAGTCAGGACGGCGATGTCACCCAAGATTGCCTTGCGACGGTCGCCATATCCGGGTGCCTTGACAGCACATGCGGACAGAATTCCTCGCATCTTGTTAACCACCAGCGTCGCCAAGGCTTCGCCGTCCGTGTCTTCTGCGATAATCAACAGCGGTTTCTTTGACTCACTGATCGCCTCAAGCAGCGGAATCAGCTTCTTGTTGTTGCTGATCTTTTCTTCGAACAGCAGCACATAACAGTCCTCAAGCTCAACCGACACATCGTCTTGGTTGGTGACGAAGTGAGGCGATAGAAAACCGCGATCGAACTGCATGCCCTCGACCACGTCGACATAGGTCTCGTTACTGCGACCTTCTTCGACCGTGATCACACCGTTCTTACCGACCTTCGTGAACGCGTCGGCGAGCACGTCTCCGATCTGGGGATCGTTGTTGCCAGCAATCGTGGCGACCTGTTTGATGTCGGACTTGCTGTTTTCCTTGATCGGCGTGGCCATTTTGGCGATCTCAGCGGTCGCGACCTCCACGGCCTTGGCCATTCCGCGGGTCAATGCCATGGGATCAGCACCCGTTGCCACCATCTTTAGCCCTTCGCGAAAGATCGCTTCGGACAATACGGTGGCGGTGGTTGTTCCGTCGCCAGCCACGTCGTTGGTCTTACTGGCGGCTTCCTTGACCAGCTGAGCCCCGAGGTTTTCAAAGGGATCGTCCAGCTCGATGTCCTCCGCGACCGTCACGCCGTCTTTGGTCACCTTGGGGCTGCCCCATCCCTTGTCGAGCACGGCATTGCGGCCACGCGGTCCGAGTGTGCTGCGAACGGCGCGAGCCAGTTTGGTGACGCCGGCCAAAAGTGGCCCACGGGCGTCATCGTCAAACACAATCTGCTTTGCCACGATGTCAATCTCCTGAATGGATGGACGAATGAGGGTTCGGATGGTTGGGTGATTTGGTGTGGCGGGCGGACTGGACGGCCAATCAGAACGGCCATATCGACATGCCGCTCGCCTTTACAGATAGCACGAGCAATCGCCGTACCGCAGTGGATCTATCTTCGTAAGTTTCTGTGGTGTTGCGACTTGCGCGGCCATTCAAGCCAGCGATCAACTGTCATGCTGAATTCAATTGTCAGCATGACAGCCAGGTTGTGATGTCGATTCGTCGTGGGGCTGGAGGTGCTGAACTCGTCGGATCGCAGAAAAACGCACCTCTCTTGCTCTCGAGTCCGACCGAGCCAGATTCCGGCGATTTGGCTCTGGCGGGAGGCACGGCTTTCGTTGCGATCACAACGGATGTCAACGCCGCGAGTTTCACGCGGAAACCACGTGTCCGGGTGATCAGCCGATTAGTCGACGCAATCGTTTCAACCGTTCGACATCGTCTGGTAAAGCTTTCCAACTCAACAATCGTCGCTCAAGAATCGTTGACCAGCGACCGGTCGAGGCGTTCACTTGCACAGGTCCCGACAGTCCTTTTTTTTCACGGAACGGTCGATGTTTCATCGCCACTGGTATTCCGCCGCCAACCGTCTTCAAGCGACCTTGATCGCTGTTGGCTTTTTGGCATCGACGAATATCGCTTCAGCCTGCTGTTTGACAGATTGGCTGTATGGACGTGCGCCCGCGTACGCTGCAGCACCCGTCGCCGCGTCGTATGCGGTGGGATATTCACCGGCTGTGCCTTTGGCACCAACAACACCTGTCACTGCGGGTTACACGCCCGTCATTACCAATGGCATCGCACTCAACCGGCCAGCTTTGCCGCTTGCCGGTTCCAGCATTTACGCACCTCAATCGCCATACTCGCTTCAGCGACCCGCTTACGGGTCGGGTGTGATTACTGCCGCGCGGCCGCTGGACAACCCGTCCGTCTACACGGGACTGCCAGTCGCATCGGGTTATCGCGGTTTGGCGACAACATCAAATCCCTATTACGGGACGGGCAACATCTATCCGTCTGCCGGACCCGTTCCCAACGCATCGATCGCGGCTGCACCGGTAACATCGCTTCGCCCCGTGGTTGGGGCGCAAGCGATCGTGCCAGCACAACCCACGTTCGCAACACCGATCCGAACGGGTCTATCGCGGTTCTTCAGTTCGCTGTTGGGAACGGGGTACCGAACGTCGTACTACAACGCACCCATCACGTATTATCGTCCGGCAACGACGCTCAACCCGATCACGGGCACAACCGTCACGACGCAGCAGCCATGCACATCGACGGTGACTCAAGTGCAGCGAACGCCATTTGCGGCTTTGTCGCCCACGGCTACCAGCATGCCGGTGCCGACGTCCAGCATGGGCTGCGGTGTGTCTCCCATCGGCACAACGATGCCCTTTGGTCAAACGATCGCTCCCACCGGCGGCGTGATGTCAGGCGTGCCAATGATGGGTGTTTCAAGCAACGGCGATTTGCAACCCATTTCGCCGCCCGCGTTGTCATCGTCGTCAATTGCACCGTCCAGCTCATTCTTTCCCCCTTCGACAGCCGCACCACTGACGAATTCGTCAATCAACTCAAGTCCGGCAGTGCCGTCGTCTCGATCGCTTTATCCAGAACCAAATCTGACGCCGCTCACAGGATCCAGCGAGATCACGTCTCCCTCCGATCGTCAACCGATGGCGGCACCATCGATCGAATCCGCTCGACCATCAACGTCATATCGGCGGGATGATCAGTACGAGCCGTTTGAGGAATCACAACGCAATGATTCGCTGGAGCGATCTTTTGATGATCCGATCAACGACATTGACTTGCTCGATCCAGTCGATGGCGATCAGGTTCAAACCAGTCGCCGGCTAAATGACACGCGAGTTTGGCGACCATCGGCGGGCTACCACGATGTCAGGCCGATTCCTGCATCGCCGGACTACCAAAACCCGTTTGATCGTGTCCGCGCCAGTGAGCCGTTGCCAACGCAGGCCAGGCGAGACGACCGTCGATTGTCGGCACCCGATTTGTTGCCCGCGCTGCCTGACTCCTATCGTGGCAGCAACGAGATCGATCGCGCATCGAGAGTTCGTCGGCAACGATTAAGCGTTCCGGTTCGCGAGGCATCCATTCGCGGAATAGCGGATCGGATACCGCAGCAGAGCCAGGATCCATCTTTGCGAAATCGATCACCATGGCAGTCGCTTTCGGCGCCCACGCCAGTTCGATCGGTAACGAAGCCAACCAAACCGGGGACGCCAACCGAAACAGGTTGGTACAGCAAGCGTTAGCCGCGCGTTCCTGCGGTGACGATGTCGGAGACATCTAGCAGATAAACCTGCCGACCCTGCGCATGTGGACTATCGATTGCCACAGTCAATCCATCATCGCTGCAGCGTGGATGCGTGTCGCATCGCCATTCTCCCCGATAGGCGTGAGGGGATGGGAAGTGCCCTAAATCCACTCGCTTGCCAGTAGGTCGATGAAACAGATAGACGGTTTGGCGTCGATCTCGTTTGCTGGGGTAGGTGTCGTTGAGAATCCAGTCTTGATAGGGCGGGGGCAGATACGTGTTGTGGCCATTGGCCGGCATGGCATCTTGGCCGACTGGAGTGATGCGGTCAGATTGATCAACAAAATCATAAAAGCCGTCGGCGCGACCGTCCGGTCGAGTCCACATTGTCAGCGTCTGATCGTCTTTCCAAATGAAATGCGACGTGTGGCCGGAAGGATCAAGTTGTTCAATGTCGGAACCATCGAGGTTACCGCTGATCATGCGCGTGACAAATGGGCCCTGAAAAGTCAGCGTATCGGGGTCAAATTTTGGGCGATATCGATGTAGAACGACGAAACGTGTGCCTGAGGGGTTGATTAGGCAATGATTGAAGTAGTGCCATGCGGATTGCCGCTGCGCACCGTCGGGCCAAGCAATTCGTGCCACATCGGCGAGCGACAGGATGAGTTGGCTATTTCCAGTTTCCAAATCAACTTTCCAAACACCTGATTGCCCCGGAGCCCGCTCACGCACATGAGGGTCGGCAAGGCCAACGTAGCCATAGCCCGGGCGTAGGTTTTGAATGCGTCGAAAGTCGAGCGATAGCCCAAACCGTCCGTCTTGAGACAAGGTATAGATGGGCCGATCGATTGTTCGGGTCACCCCGTCGTCGATCGTGTGAATGCGGCAAACGTGCTGATCACCGTCGCGGTCGTTCCAAAGGATTTGTCGTCCGTCGTCGCCAACCCATTGCAGCATGCATCCCTGTTGCCAGCCCCAAGCCGCACTGGTGCCGATGGAATGCCATGCATCACCATTGGCCGTATCGATGTACCCAACATTGATGGTGTCGTCGGCTTTCGGTGATCGGCCTTCGAAAGCAACTTCGTTGGATAAAACCAGTTGACCGGTCGGATCAAATTCTCGTTTGTCGTAGTAGCCAAACCAATGAAACATCGGACCACGTGTGATGGCTCGATACGGCACCATCGTTTCGAGCTTCCCGATCGGCTTGCTTTCGTTGGCAAGTCCCGTACGGGGCAAGCTGGTGGTCATTGCAGCAGCTGAAGTGGCCTGCAAAAATCGTCGACGATGAATCGGCATGATGTTTGACTTATGGGTGGCATACGGAGCGTGCCCACGACTGCAAGCGGCACACGGGAGTGTGCCTGCGACTTTAATCAATCGTCGGCCAATGACGTTTCTCGCCAGCGTTGCCAGGCGAGACTCATCGAAGCGACTCGATCGGGTTGTTCCTCCGCCAGGTCGTGCTGTTCGGTGGGATCCATTTGGAGGTCGTAGAGTTCCCAATCCGCTTTGCCGTAGCGAACCAGCTTGTACCGGGTATCCCGAATCGCACGTGCCTTATTGAATTCCCATGCTAGCGGCCAAACGCGGGGATTGGGCTTTGCTTCAAAGGTGGGAATCAAACTTCGCCCCGGTAACGAATCCGGTACGGCTCGTCCGGCAAGTTCCAACAGCGTCGGTGTGATATCGATCAAGTGGCCCACGTCGTCGGTGATTGTTCCAGGGCCGATGCGGCCGGGCCACCACGCAATCAACGGCGTTCGCGTTCCGCCCTCAAAATTGGTCGTTTTGTATTTTCGATAGGGTGTGTTGGAGGCGTTGGCCCAGGTTCGCCCCTGGGTCATGTAGCTGGTGACCTCCCACGGCATTGCGTTTGGCACGGTGGAACGATCCGCCGAATCTTCGCATGCTCCATTGTCTGAAAGAAACAGAATCATCGTATCGTCAAGCCGTCCGGTCTCACGCAGCGTGGTCAACAGCCGTCCAATGTTGCGATCCATGCGATCGATCATCGCCGCATAAGTCGCCATGCGCAGATCCCAAAGATCACGGTCCTGCTGCGGAATATCATCCCAAGCCGGTAGGTCGGGATCACGTCTCGTCAGCTGTGCTCGATCGGATAGCACGCCCAAGGTTTGTTGTCTTGCGAACCGCTCGGTGCGCAGTCGGTCCCAGCCAATCTTGCCGTAGCGGCCGCGGTACTTCGCAACATCTTGCTGCGATGCGTGCATCGGGTAATGCGGCGCCGTGTAGGCGGCGTAAAGCAAAAGCGGATTGGGTTGGTCGGCATATTCACGCACATAATCGATGGCGTAATCGGTGAACGCATCGGTGGTGTAAAAGTCATCCGATGGTGGTTGGTAAGGCAAAAACTCTTGGTCATCGATCGCCCAGCGTCGCACGCGTTTCTTTGCCGGTTCGGGTTCCCCGTCGCGGGCATGACCAGGGTTCCAAAAATTGCAGCAGCCATCGGTCAAGCCGTAATGACGGTCAAAGCCACGCTGGTGCGGCGTCTGGCCCGCATGCCATTTTCCGACCATCAGGGTGCGATAGCCTGCGTCTCGTAAACGCTCACCAAAGGTGGGTTCTGAATAGTGAACGCGGGCCGAGGCACCCACATGATGCCAATAGTGACCCGTTAACAATGAAGCACGTGTGTGCTCGCATTTGGCATTGTTGTAAAACGTTCGAAAGCGAAGACCTTCATTGGCGAGGCGGTCCAAATTTGGCGTCTCAATTTCACCGCCGTAACAGCCAAGATCGGAAAAGCCCATGTCGTCACTCATCATGACGACCAGATTGGGCAACCGCTGGGCGTGAAGATAATAGGCTCCGCAAAGTTCGCTGCCCGCCGCATCTTGCAACGAGGTGCGAACGTTAACCGGCCCGCTATCGAGCTGCACCATGGCAACGAAGGATTCGCCATCGGGTTGTTTGACCGCGTCGATAATGTCGCCGTTGATCGAAACGGTGGCACGATCAATGGGTAATGCTTGTCCAGCCGCAAGTGAACCGTCGGTCACATTCAGCGAAGGCGTACCCTCGTCGATTTTCAGCCCGGATTCAGGCGGCCAGCGTCGGCATTCCAAACGGTAAGACCCGGCTTTGGCCACATTCAAATGCCAGGTTCCATTTTTTCGCACACCGGCGCGAACCTGTTTTTGTTGGTCGACGAACACATCTAGCCATTCACAAGCCGTCAGCAAGATCGGGTTTTCGGCATCCGAACCAATCTGAACCCGTTCAGGTTGGTTGACGGTGTCTTTGACGGTATCCCACCAGGAATTCAGATGATCGCACATCTTGGCAACCACTTCGGGGTGTTGATCCGCTACGTCGTGGTCCTGATGTGGGTCGGTGGCGATGTCAAATAGCATCCGATTTTCGAGCAGACGCCACTTCCGCCACAGCACTGCGGCGCCATCGCGGCGCGGTACAGCGGGATTCCCATCGGTGTATGTGACCTTCATTCCCGGCATCCGGCTGTAATTGATGACCAGCATGCGATCATCCAACGTGTCAATCTCACCGCGAATCAACGGACCGAGACTTTGTCCGTCAAGAAACTCGGTTGATGGGGCGATGCCTGCCAAATCGAGAAGTGTTGGGAACAGGTCCTGGACCTGACACAGTTCGTCAATTTCGCATGCGGGACGAATCTCTCCATCGGGCCAGCGAATGAAGCATGGCACGCGGTGACCGCCTTCCCAAAGCTGCGTTTTTCGGCCTCGCATGCCCGCGTTGAAATAGTCCTCGCCACGTGTGCTGCCGTTGTCGGTCAGAAACACCACGATGGTATCGTCAAACAATCCGTTGCGCTTGAGATAGCCGTCTAGCTCACCAACGTTGGCGTCGATGTTGGCTCCCATCGCTAGGAAGCTGATGAGGTTCTCACGAGATCGCTTGTTAAGGTGCTCGACGAGTTCGGGCTGCCGATTGATCGCTTTTCGGATCGGCTTTCGAAACTCATCGGGAACGAACCAAGGCGAATGGGCCGCGTTGGTGGGGATGAAAGCAAAAAATGGTCGTTCCGAATCATCCGCCATCCAAGTCTTCGCAGCCTCAAAGAAGACATCGGTGCAGTAACCCTCAACGGATTCTCGAACGCCGTTGTGAATGTAGGTGTCATCAAAATAGTCGTTGTTCCAGTAATCCGGCACGCTGCCAATGTGCGATGACGGGAACCACAATGATTCATCAAATCCACGATCCTGCGGCCGGAAGGGCACGTTGTCGCCCAGGTGCCACTTGCCAAACAAACCGGTTCGATAGCCCGCTTCACGAAATCGATCGGCGATGGTGGGTAGGTCCTCACGCAGGAGCGTTCGGCCACTGCTGACGTTGGAGGCGCGGTTGCGAAACGCGTCGATGCCAGTCAGAAATTGTCCTCGCGTTGGCGTGCACATGGGTGCCACGTGGAAATCGGTCAATCGAATCGCTTCCGACGCGAGACCATCGATCGATGGCGTCTTCGTGATTGGGTTTCCGTGGCAGGAGAACTCACCGTAGCCCTGATCATCGGTCATGATCACGATGACGTTAGGTTGGTCGGCGGCGTGGCATCGCCGTGCTGACATGATTGCCAGCACAATGAGCGGAAGAATCAGAAACGGCGATCTCCTGCCACCGAGTCGCCAGCGATTCAGCGCAAGCTTCATCACGATCATGGGTCTCATCAAAGGTGAACGGGTAGGAAACGCCGAATCTCGCCTGCGTCTGGTGGCGGCGGTTCGGGATCGAGTTGAAGCGAGGTTCCGTTCTCGGCCGCCTCGGCCATTTTTTGTCGAAACATCGGCACGATCTTCGAAAGCGCAGCTCGCTCGTCTGGGGCGGAGACTTCAACGCCGCTGAGATTGGCGATCCGTGCGTGGACGCCACCATTGTCGATGTGACGAAGGTAAATCAAGCATCCGAAGGATGGCGGAGGTTCGCCACTGTCGATTGGTAGCGAGTGTTTTGAGTTGGATTGCGACATCGCGGAAGTGCAGAAGAAAACAGTCGGACGTTGAGCGCGACAGTCTACTTCATTCGAACCACCGCCTGGTTATCCGGTGACGAGTTGCTCGCAGAATTCGCCTTCATTGATGGTCGGCCTTTCAGGGCGACCTTGATGCAGATAGGTCAACTCCATGTTGTCGATGCCCAGCAAATGCAAAATGCTCGCGTGGATGCTTTGCACGTGCTGGCGGTTCTCGGTCGCCTTGAAACCAAGTTCGTCGGTTGCTCCGATGGTTTGACCACCGCGGACACCACCTCCGGCCATCCACATGGTAAAGCCCGATGGATTGTGATCGCGTCCGTTACCACGTTCACTCATCGGCGTGCGTCCGAATTCACCGCCCCAAACCACGAGTGTGTCTTCGAGTAAACCACGTTGTTTGAGGTCAGAAATCAGGGCTGCGATTGGCTGGTCAATGCTTCGACATTTGTCGATAAATCCTTTGTTGATAGACGTGCTCTCGTTGGTGCCATGAGAGTCCCAGCCCCAATCGAAAAGCTGTATATAGCGAACGCCACGTTCGGCCAGGCGACGCGCAAGTAGACAATTATTGGCGAAAGATTCTTCCCCGGGGCGCGCTCCATATAGCGAACGGACCGATTCCGGCTCGTG
>JBCCJB010000118.1:0-10000 GCA_039028015.1 Planctomycetota bacterium | reverse complement strand
TCCACCTGGGTTCATCCCAGCTGACACGGCTCCAAACCAAGTACGCAATCAAACCTGACATCGAAACGAGCGCCAAATCGAGCGGCCACATGCGTCCGGGAACTGATGGCGTCGGTTCATCGGCAGCAGCTAGCAGCGAATCGGATGGGAGTGGTTGTGGTTTCATTGCAGATGGGTGGCTGTCGGCACGTGGAATGTGCTCAATTGGCGACGGCACACGGAGTGGGTGATTAATTGGCTAACGGCATACGGAGTGTGCCTGCTACGGTTAGGTGGGTCCGTCTTTGGTGGTGACTGAATAATCGCTGACGCCGCTGCGATTGCAAATGTCCATCACATTGACCACAGGCTGAAACGTCGCCGCAGCATCAGCTCGGATGACGACCGTTTGCGTCGTCGGATTATTGGCGACCGCCTTCTGCAATAGCGCTTCAAGCTCCTTCAGTGGTGTCTGTTCACCTCGCAAATAGATTGCCCCTGATGAATCAATGTCCACAACAAACTCACGCGGTTTGCTGGTCATCGGCACGGCGCTTGTGGCGGAAGGCAGCACGATGTCGAGCCTTCGCTCCTCATCTTCGAATTCACTCGTGACCAAAAAGAAAATCAACAGCAGAAACACCACATCAATCAGCGGCGTCAAACTCAGCGTTCCTGCCACATTGGAACGTTTGATTTCGACTGCCATCAGCGCACTTCCGCAACCGGCGGCGGGACGGGGTGGTCGACCGGATTGGATTGCCCAGGCGCGGTGATCGGCGGCACCGGAGTCGACGAAGTGGCGGTTTTCATCAACGGTGAGTCAAGTGGCTGCAGCTCGCCGCGTTCATCAAGACGTTGACGACCGACAAACCGCAACAATCCGGGCGTGATCGAAAAGGCCAGTTCTTCAATTCTCGAAAACAAACGTGCGATGCGGTTTTCCAGATACTGCGCCAGAATCGCCGCAGGAATCGCAACGGCCAGACCCGCAAGCGTGGTGACCAGCGCGGTGTAGATCCCTTCCGACAATTGTTCGCTGCGACTTCGGTCCGCAGTCAACGTGCTGGATTCATGAAAGGCGACAATCATGCCCCACACCGTGCCCAACAGCCCCATCAGCGGCGTGGCCGCCGCCGCCAGACTGAGCCAACGAACGGGACGCGCGTAGCGATCGACTTCACGCTGGATTGATTCGGACGCGGCTCGTTCCACCTCGCCCAGCGGCTGTCCCGTTCGCGTCATCATCGACGAGATCACCCGCGATGTCGGCGAGGGGCTGTCCTGACAAAACTCAAGGACCTTCTCTGGGGGAAATCGCTCATGCGGCACCGCAACCTCGCCAATCTGGCGCAGCAACTCGGTCGGCATGATTTTTTCCGAACGCAACGACAGCATGCGTTCGACCGATAAGGTGACCACCAACATGCTCATCAGGCCGATTGGGATCATGAATCGACCACCACGCGCGATCAGTGACAGCAGATCAATACCCGTGGGCTCATCCTTGGTTGGCTCGACATCAGGCTTGTCGGTCATCACCGATTGAATATCCGACGCGTCGATCAAATCCATCGCTGGCTGATCAACATCGGTGGCCGTGTCTTGCGCCGCTACGGAACGACCACCCAGTGAGATTGCAAGCCAAAAAAGTGTGCACCCAAAACAAATTCCGGATAGCGACACGATTTGACGTCGGAAGGATTGGTGTTGTGGTGGCACGGCAATTCGCTTTCGAAAAAATCCCAACCCAACAAAACGGGTCCTAGTCTCGAGGCAATTTAGCCAGACGCTGACGTGCTTTGGATGCCAATTCGTGGCTGGGATGTTTCTGGATCACGTAGGAATAGAATCTCCGAGCATAGCCGATTGCCTTGGATTTCGCCGAATCGGTTCGGGCTCGCTCCACGAGAAGCTCGCCACAACGCGCCGCTTCAAAACCACTCTTGGCCTGCCAATTCTTGATTTCATCGGGCGCCGATTCGGCGCTGAACCCAAACATCACACGCTGAAACTGGGGGATAGCCTGATCGAGTCGTTCAGCCTCAAAATGGATTTCTCCCATCATGAATCTCGCTCGAGCAGCAGTCTCGGTTCGATAGTTATCCGCGACTTCGGCGTAAAACTTCAATGCTCGATCCAACTTGCCGGATTGTTGGTGCGCAAAACCGGTCTCATAGAACACTTGGGGCAGATAAGTCGTCGCAGGGAAACGCCGACGCAACTCGTCATACCATTCAATGGCGGCCTGGAAATCGCCAACCTGTGCAGCGGACTGACCGCCGTGAAGCAAAATCAATTCGCGAATCTGTCGTTCAGCGGGATCACGCAACGATTTGGCGGAGTCACCGTTGGTTTCAAGCTGCTCCCGTGCGGACGAATACGCTTTCAACGCCGAATCGAACTCACGGCGTTGGAAACGTGACTCACCAATCATCAACATCGCATCGAGCAAAAGCGGTCCCTCGGGAACACGGAGACACTGTTGCTCGAACGCCTTTTCGGATTGCTCAAATCGTTCCTGTTTGTAAAACGACCAACCAAGCCGGTACAGCGATTTCTCTTGCAGTGGCGATCCATCGTCGGCAGCTTGCGTCGATTGCGCGAACGCGCGAGACGCGTCCTCATACTGACCATCGGCATAACGCTGCTGACCAACATAAAACGCGGCCTCGGCGATTAGTTCGGGGTCAGGATTGTCGGCCAATAGCTTTTCGTACTGGCCCGCAGCCGCGTCGGCCTCGCCAAGGTCACGCAGCGACCAAGCCAGCTCATAACGCACCTGATTTCGGTTGGGATACTCCGGGACGTCGCTCAGCACGCGACGGAAAACCGCCACCGCCTGATCCAGAGCGTTTTGTCCTTGATAAACAAGGCCCAACTCAAACAACGCGTGACCGAGCGGCGTTCCCGTGGGTGCCGTCTCTAAGAATATTTTCAAATCATTTTTAGCTTCTTCAAACCGATCAAGATTACGCAGCGCGATTCCGCGCGACAGTCTTGCTTGATCAGTCAAGCGATGCTCGGCGAAAGTCTCGATCAACTCGCCCAAAGACGCATCTGCACTCGCGAAGTCGCCCACTCGATTACTCGCTGCACCGAGCGCATAAAGCGCAAACGGACGTACCGACTCATCGGTGACTGCCTCGAACTGCGACACAGCCGACTCGTAATCACCCTTGCTGGCGAACTGCTGACCCACTTGATACCGAGCTTGATCGACGACGGCGACATTTGCCGCTTCATCGATCAATCGCTGCCATGTCTCCATCGCTGCTTCTGTGTCCCCTGCAGCCAACTCCGCTTTGCCAGCCAGCAGCCATGCCTCTTCAGACTGCGACCAAGCAGAATCCGCGCGGCGACTCGCTCGGAAATCATCAGCAGCTTCGCCAAAACGACTTAGTTTGAATTTGGCCTGGCCAAGCAGGAAGCGTGCCTCGGCCAATTGGCGAGACGGATCCAACGTCCGCAATTCGGGCTGCAATCGCTGGACAGTTCGGTCTGGTTGATCCGCCGACAACCACGCGCTGGCGGCACGCAACATCCAGTATCTCCGCTGAGGATGTTCTATTGCCGTTTTCGATTCGAGCAAATCGTCGTAACGCTCCGCGGCCGCCACAAAACGTCCTTGTTGCAGCATTGCCTCGGCGTGCACAAATCGAACGTCGGGCCAAAGCGGATCGTCACCATGGTGAATCGCAAACGTCTCACACAAATCGATTGCATCGTCGAATTGTGACAGCTGCAGTGCCAGAAACGCACCTTCATAAAACGCCCGGGCGGCCAGCGGTCCATCTGGATCACTAGTCGCAAGATCACGATAGGCAGTCAGCGCATCCGCGCGACGATCAGGAATGCGAGAAAGTGCTTCCGCCGCATCCAGACGCAACCAAGCCGCATACTTGCCAGCCACACCCGCACGTAAACGTCGCTGGACCAATTCGAAAGCGTCTGATGCAGAATTCGAACTCGTTGCGTCAGATGACTTGAGTTTGATACGTGCCAGCCAGTGCGCTGCTTCAGTTGCAGCGGCGATATCCGATGATTCGGTTGACCGATCGGCGCGTTTGATGACTTGTTGGAACCGCGTCATCGCACTCTCTTCGTCGCCGATTTGATATGCCGTCTGACCCGAGGCCAACGTTGCGGCATCCGCATAGGAGGAATCGGGAAATCGTTTGATGAGTGACTCGTAGGTCGAGAACGCATCAGAGGGTCGGTTGGATCGCGAGAGTGCAAAGCCCTTCCGAACCATCGCATAGGACGCGTCGTCGACGTTGACATTGGGTTGATTCATTAGGGCATCAAAGTGACCGACCGCCTCGGCGTAGCTCTTTGATTCAATCGCCAAGTCGCCCAGTCGCAATCGAACATCAATCATGGAATCATCTTCAGCGCAGCTGCCGAGGTACTGAGTCAACGTGCGTTTCGCCGCCGTGCTTTGCCCCAGCTCTTGCTGTGCGACACCCCGCGCGTACAACGCATCGCACCGGAGCGATGATTCTTTCGCTAGCGGGCTTCGTAGCAATTGATCGTAGTATTCGATCGCCCGGGGCAAATCATCGAGGCTGTAGGCTGCCTCGCCACTGTAGAACAACGCTTGGTCGAGGTATGGCGACGCCTCATACTCCTTGATCAATAGGGAATAGGTATCAATTGCGGTTTGCAGCGCAACCTTTCCCTCGCTTGCGTCTGAATCAGCGGTCGCGTAGAGACAGTAACCACGATTGGCTAGGCTTTCTTCACGCAACTCAAAATCAGAATGACTCAGAGCCTGTCGAAATGCTTCCGCCGCACGGTTCCATTTTGGTGGCGCGCTTTGCATGAAGCAGACGCCCAAATAATGCGACGCTTTCGGAGCCAACTCGCTTTCTGGGAAACGCTTTAACAAGACCTCCCACGTCTCAATGGCCAGATCAACGGCACCGTTGGTTTGAAAGTTGGCTGCGTCAGCATAGAGCGCTAACACATCAGGTGCTTCTTGGGCATCAACCCTTCGGTCACCCGCTGCGACGAACACTGCGAAAGCAATGATGAACGGGACAACACCGTTTTGCCAAAGCGTTGTTCCTACCTTCAACCGGCAGCCGCAGGTCAGGCGTGGCAAGAATTGATCTGCCCTTCGGGCACCGGTTAAACGAGGGTGGAAACCTCCAGGTGACCACTTTCGCGCGAGGTGTTGGATTGCGATCACGTCACGTCGTTGATTGTGTCGTGTTCACATAAGCCATGCGCAGTGCATGCAACGCGCCTTGCAACATTTTTCCCTCATCATCGGTGGCGTTGCCTTTGACTTTGTCAGACAAGACATCCAAGGAATCGATGACTTGTTTGGCCATCGGCTTGTTGACCGGCAAAGGCTCACCGTCCTCACCACCGGGCATCTGCCCCAGGTACATCAGTGCTTGGGTAAACAGCACCGAGATGATGTGTTCCAAACCCGGTGCCGGCATCGCGCCTGCGTCCAAGGCTGGATCATCGCTCAAGCCGAGGGAATCAAGGTTCGATTCGGATGCGGCATTGCCCGCTTCGGCGGCTTCCGCCGCCTGCTGTTTCTCCTTCGCGACTTGGGACTTCCAATCCGAATCCACAATGATTTTCGGAGCGGACGAATCGGTTTCACTCATGAGACATTTCCATCAAATAGTTGAGCGCGATTTTACAGTCGGTGTTGCGGACACTCCGGGCAAAAGCGTTTTGTGCGCGAACGCCGCCTGGACTATCGAAGGATTTCGTGACCCGCATCGGTTTGGTTCATTTCGTCGGCGGCGGCGATTCCCGCAGCCACCCGATCGTGTCGTCGCTTGATCGCAGCAGCAACAAAGGCGGCAAAAAGTGGATGTGCGGCCAATGGTTTGGATTTGAATTCAGGATGAAACTGAGCGGCGACAAACCATGGATGCGACGGCAACTCGATAATCTCAACGAGCGAAGCGTCCGGACTCAGACCCGCAAACGAAAGTCCATTGGCTTCGAATTGATCTCGGTATCGATTGTTGAATTCGTACCGATGACGGTGCCTTTCGGCGATCGCTTCGCCTCCGTAAGCCTGCCGCGCCTGCGAGCCCTCGGCCAAGCGAGCCGGTTGGCTGCCCAGCCGCATCGTCCCACCAAGCTGGGTGACGTTCTGCTGAGCGTCCAGTAATGCGATCACGGGGTGCGGTGTGTCTTTATCAAATTCACTTGAGTGAGCGCCGGACAAGCCCAGGACGTTCCGTGCAAATTCAATCACGGCGAGCTGCATTCCCAAACAGATACCAAAGAAAGGCACGCCACGTTCGCGAGCAAATCGAATCGCCTGGACCTTGCCCTCCACGCCACGCTCACCAAAACCACCGGGCACCAGAATGCCATGGAATCCGCTGAGCAGTCGCTCGGCACCTTCGCGTTCGATGTCGCTGCTTTGGATGCGTCCGATGCGAATTTGAGCATCGTGATGATTGCCCGCGTGATCGATGGATTCATAAATCGACTTATAGGCGTCTTTGTGCTCGGCGTACTTGCCCACCACGGCGATCGCCAATTCATGCTTGGGATTTCGCAGTCGATGGATCAAGTCGACCCAGGGAGTCATGTCCAAACTGCCGGCTGCGGAAAGACTGAGTTTCTCAACGATCAACTCGTCCAGTTTGTTTTCCACTAAAGACAAGGGCACCTCATAAATCGAGAAGTCCTTGTCTTTCTCTTCAATAACCGCGCGTGGCTCAACGTTGCAGAACCGAGCGATCTTGTCGCGATCATCTCGACTAATGGGATGCTCACAACGACAAACCAAGATATCGGGCTGGATACCGATCTTTCGCAGTTCACCAACACTGTGCTGCGTCGGCTTGGTTTTTAATTCATCAGCGGCTTTGAGATACGGCACCAGCGTGAGATGCATGTAGAGGCAATTCTCACGGCCAACATCCAATGAAAATTGGCGAATCGCTTCCAAGAACGGCAAGCTCTCGATATCGCCCACCGTGCCACCAATTTCGGTGATCACCACGTCGACGTCATCACCGCCCATGCGTTTGATGACACGTTTGATCTCGTCGGTGATATGGGGAATGACCTGAACGGTCTTTCCCATATAATGCCCCTTGCGTTCCTTATCGATGACCGACTGATAGATCTGGCCCGTCGTGTAATTGCAATCGCGGTCGAGGTGGCCGGCAGTGAAACGCTCATAGTGACCCAGATCCAGGTCCGTCTCGCTGCCATCATCCAGCACGTACACTTCGCCGTGCTGATAGGGACTCATCGTGCCCGGATCGACGTTGATGTACGGATCCAGTTTTTGCATTCGAACGCGCAAACCACGACGTTCGAGCACCATCCCAATCGAGGCGCTGGTGAGCCCTTTGCCAAGCGAACTGACAACACCACCGGTTACAAAAATGTGCTTTGTCATGTCCGGCAATGATACCGGGATGACCAAATTCCGAAAGTCGCAATCCGGCAGTCAGACGTGCCCATATTGAGGCCGCGTCGCGTTCACGTGGACGGCTTTTCCCACGGGTGATCTTCAATCCCAAATACCGCATTGGCCAAACGCGAGGCCACAAATAAGTAATCGCTCAGACGGTTGAGATATTGAATCACTTCGCCACTGATTGGCGATTCGGATTCCACATGATCCGCCAGTGAAATCACCCTCCGCTCGGCGCGACGACAAATCGCACGGCTGAGATGAAGCTGCGATGCGACCACGTCGCCACCGGGAAGAATGAACTGTTTGAGCGGTGTCAGTTGTTCTTCGCTCGCGTCAATCCACGCTTCGAGACGACCAATGTGTGTTTGCCCAATCACCCGCAAGTCGTACTCATCGGGATCTGGCGATGCCAATTCAGCACCGATGGAAAACAACTCGTGTTGCACTTGTTGAAGGTGTTCGTCGAGATGCTTCAAACGATCTCGTCGATCATCCGCAGCCAAACTGGATCGGACCAAACCGAGTGCCGCGTTGAGTTCGTCAACGGTGCCATACGCTTCAATTCGATGGTCATCTTTGGCAACGCGTGGACCCCCAAACAATCCTGTCGTGCCGGTGTCCCCGGTGCGGGTATAGATTTTCATGCCCGCAGCCTAAGACATACCGCACCTTTGCTCAACGTCGCGAAATTCGTGTCGCCAAAACGTGTGGTGTGTCCAATCCGCGAAGAAACCCCTGCTGACCGGCAACGACGATTGACACACCCAATCGATCTTCGACCTCGATCCCAGGTGCTGGCGTCACGTAAGCGAGTGTTCGACCGGCATTATCAACCAAAGCGTAAGGCGGCCGATGTGGATCGGCCGAATAAACTTGGACGAGTTCGCCCGATAGGGTAACGTCATCACTCGGATCAGTTTCTTCCTCATTCGTCTTTGTCACGGGCTCAGCGTCAAACGAAACCACCGCGACCGATGCGTTGCTAGCTGGAATCTGAGGTGCGGGCACAATCGGCGTTTGCAACGCGACGCTCCGCACGATCGTGTCTCCGTCGCGGCGTCGCGCGACGGTTTGATACTGTCGAGCTCGATCGGCAAGCGCACGGTTGCCACCCCGTTCGGCCGCCTCGGCCAAGAGGCCAACCTCAGGTGCTGACGCGGCTCGCGCCACCATCATCGAGAACAGCGATGGCAACGACGCCGCGTCCGCGCTCGCGATTTGCCGCTGCACCTCCTCAATTTGAGTCAAATCAATCTGCCGTAGTGGCTTTAACGAGCTGCGACCACGACTGTCCGCCAATCGAGGACTCGATGCGAAGGAAACGATTGAATTTTGCGGTGCTTGCGTCACGGCCGCGGCCGGTGGCGTGGTCGTGGGCGGCATTTGCTCAGCAAACGCTGTCTGGACAGGCATTGGCATCGAGCCGTCGGTGTGACTCGCAACTGCCGACTCAGACGTAGCGGTGTCCATTACTTCACGCGTCGACTTTTCAACGCTCGACTCCTCATCCGACTGTCGCGCGATCAAATTGCGATCTTCGATTTCCGAGTTGTATTGAGAGCTTTCAGAAGCATCGGCGGCGCTTCCAATCGGCACCAGATCGGCGATGCGTCGACTGGATCGCGTGATCGGTTCCAAGTCAGGCATCACGTCACGTCCTTTCATTAAGACGGACAACCCTTCACTGATCCGCTGTGGCAGACTCTTGAACTCAGGTTTGCCATTGTTGGTGGATTCATCGAGTTCCACGTCGGGGGAGGAATTCGAATCAGCGATGGCACGCCGACTTCGAGACGAACGTGACCCATTGCCATCGTCAAACGGATCTTCCAGGACTTCGAAATCATCTGGCAAATCCTCAACAAACCGAGGCTCCGCACGTCTCGGTGCGGATGTTGGACCGCCGGGCAGAAAATCAATGTCGCTGGCATGTTGTTTTTGAAGCGTCGCAACCAACTCTTCCGCCGTCGTGACGGTTAGGTTGCGATGAATCCAGCGAAACTCTCCCGATGGAGGCACAATTCGATACCAAGTCTGCACGCCATCGGGACCTTCCCTTTGGCTGCTACCCAAAATCGTCACCGGTTCATCGACAGCCAACTGCACTTGCCAGCGATACCGACGGGCACGACCCAAGTTGGTCCCGATCCAGGCCACCGTTTTGTCTTCGGTGATGCGGCCGCGACCAACAATGTTGTTCGCACGAGACGACGCGCGTCGGCCGGTCGTTTTATCCAATGCGATCGCGTCGGCCACGACCCAGCAAAAACTCTCATCGACCGGCCGCACACCCAACCAGCCATCCTCGGTTTCAACATAGACTTCAAGTTCTTGGCCATGCCGAACGGGATCGGTGCGGTAATACTCACCCGCCGGACCACAGCGAAGGTGGGTTCCCTCGTCAGCGACAAAAACCAAATAAGGCTCGTCGACCACGGCGGAATCCGGCGCGGCCGCAAGCGTGACTGAAACGTGGCCACCGTTTCCGATCAACAGCGACCAAATCTGGATCAAGCCAACAAATGACAGAAGCAACCATCGATCCATGATGCAAATTCCCACCCGCGACACGATGTGACAACGGGTTTTGGCGAGACAACGGGC
>JBCCJB010000117.1:0-10019 GCA_039028015.1 Planctomycetota bacterium | reverse complement strand
TCCAGCGGTACGTTTGCGTCACTTGTTTCGCTTTGTCACCAAATCACGCGTGATTCGGTACAAACGATCTTGTCGTAATGATAAATCCTGCAGCAAGGGCAACACATCACCAGGGTCTTCGGCACGATCGGCGGAATCGTCTGAATCCAAAATCTCGCCATAGCGTTTTGTCGTTCCCTGGATGCGTTTTTGCATCGTGCGAATCAACTTTAGCTCGGCGATCGACTCGACGAGCGGCTCTTCGCGTTGTCCTGATGATTGAGGTTGCCCCTGTTGTGCCTGTTGTTTTTTCTTTTCGCGATCGCGCTGTGCCTTTTGCAAGGCGGCGATCATTTCTTCGAGTGCGGCCAAGACATCGCTCTGGATCCCTTGCGTGATTCCATCGATTTTCGCTTGTCCCAGTCGCGTTGCCACGCGTCGGGTGTCATCACGAACTTGAGAAATCACTTCGGGGAATGCGACACTTGATCCCTCTCCTTTTAACACCAGCATAGCGCGATCGGCCTCAAGTGTGATCTTTTGTTCTTCGAACGCGAGATCGCCCGCCTTTAAGAGGGTGGCACGGGTGCGCTGTGAACTGGGTGTTTGTGCGAGTTGAGTGGTTTGGTCGAGAACGTCCGATTGCATTTTTGCCATCCGACGGAGCCGTGCTTCCAGCTTGGCGAGTTCACGCTCGATTTCTTCCTCGCGAAGTTGACGGAGAATCTTTTCCAATTGATCGATTGCGTTGCGCAGTTTTTCTTCCGCTTCGCGCTGCTGTTGGGTTGCCTCCGATCGTTTGTTCTTGTCCAGGCTTTGCTCGGCCTGCCTCATCCGCTCAATTGCCGATTCCATCTGTCGACGTGCCTGCTCTTGCGGCGATGGTGGCGGTCGATTGCCAGATGATGAATCGGACGCCTTTGACGAGGGTGATTCTTGCGAAGGCTTTTCGCTCTGTGATGCGTCTTTTGGCTCGTTACTGTCCGGGCTTGGTGATTTGGTTTCCGACGGATCGGGTTCGGAAGGTTTGGACTCCGCATTGTTTGACTCGGAATCCTCTGATTTGGAATCTTCCGATAAGGGTGGCTCGTTCGCCGACTTCCAATCCGCGTTGAGTTTGTAAGCTTTCTCAGTGACTTGTTGCTGCTGCTGTTGGACCTCTTCAATCTCGACCCCATTTTCGGTCCTGGCACGCACGCTTCGTTCATTGCGTTCGGTTAGGCGGAGTTGCTTAATCAACTCCGCGATTCGCTTCTTTTCGTCTCGGATCCGCGTGCTGCGATCTTCGCTCATCAATAGTTTGAGGATCGCTTTCAGTTCATCAGTGGCATCTTTCTGTTGACCGATTGCGGCGGCAAACTGGCCTTCGGCTAAACTGGTTCCGGCACCTCGAAGCTTCTCGAGCACAAACTTTTGTCGTGATTGTCGGGCGACACGTTTGAGCAATGCGGCACGTTGCGGATTTTCACGTGCCTCCACGTCGGCTAAGCGAAGAAGTAACTCTTCGAGCTTGGCATAACGAGCCGCGACGGCGGTTTGCCGGGCCGCGAGGTCAGGCCCACTGTTGCCGGCGCTTGCGTCGTCTTGCCCAACAGCATCAATCGCGAGGAACCAACTTGAGCTTACCAACAAACAAAGAATGACAGCCGTTTTGGCAGACTGATGGATGATTCGTGTCAATTCCGTCTCCAGTGCAGTGGCCTGTTTGCTTGGCAGTGTGCTTGAGCGACTCAGTTCTTCGATTAACGCGATATCGTCATCGGTTTGCCAAACTCACTTGAACAAATCCAACACGGATTGCTCGCGTTGTTTGTTGGTTTCGTCTGCGATCTCCGCTTGATCCTCTATTAAACCGCGGACCAAATCCAGGATTTCATTAAAACTCTCCAGCTCCAGCATTTTCTCGAGCACAGCTTGCAGTGCGGCGAGCACTTCGTCGGTCGTGGCGAGTGCTCGTTGCGTCGACGCAGCCAAAATGGTTTCCGTCTCGGCAACTGTGTCTGCGGTCGCAGGCGACTGAGCCCAAACCTGTTCAAGGTCCGTGATTTGACGCCGGAGTCTTGGCAGTGGTTCCCCAACGACATCACTGATGGGGTCACGAACGCCTTTCGACAAACGTTCGCGTCGATCGACCGAGTCGACGCGATTGTTGATGAGTTCGAGCAGCAGATCGTCGAGCCCAGCAACGATGCCAGCCAGTTCCTCGGTGGTTTTTGCGACTTGCAAATCAGCTTGCCGAACACGCAGCGTGAATCGTTGCTTGGCTCGATCAACGATCCGGTCTGCGTCTTGCACGGACTGGTTGGATGCCACGGTGTCGCTGACACCGCTATCGGAAGGCGTTATTGATGCGTCGTTTGATTGACTTGTTTGAGCGGCGTTGAGTAACCAGTCGGACACATCATTGCTCAGCGTGGTCAAGCCTTGACGCAATCGGCGGGTTTCATCAATCGACTGTTCTAATCGCGAGCGAAACTCCAACTCGCGACCTTCCAGTTTGGCCAATAGCTCCTCGGCCGAGAGCACTTGCAAACGAAACGTTTCTCCTCGGACCAAGTGAGGAGCGTCCAAGTCAAATTCATCTTCGGCTGACATCACGATTTGAACGATTTGGCCTGGGACGGGTGATTGAATTTCATCGCCTTCGGCCAACGATCTAAGATCGACTGTGGCATTAACCGTGCCATCACGTTGTACGATCGGTGAGACTTGATGTGATTGCCTGCGACCCGTATCGGCGTCTGCAGAATCGATTGTGGCTTCGACATCACCACCTGTGACATCCAAATCGCCTGTGACATCCAAATCGATCGTAGCACCGCGAATGCCATAGTCATCCGTCACCGACGCAATGATGGGCAATTGGGCAATGGGTGTGATGGACGTGCCGATGCCTCGCAGCCGCATGTCAATCTCGGGCGGTTGATCATTCACAACACCGATGAAATAGCGATAGGGTGACAACGCTGAAATCCCGTCAGCATCACGTGGGACAACCCGCATTGATAAGGGCTGACGCACGCTCGGCACACTAATTTCAAACGACATTCCATCGTCCGAAATGGCTTGCGATCCGATGGTTGCGTCACCATCAAGTGAAACGTCAATGCTGGTGATTGGACGATTGCTTTGTCCCAACATTTGCAGCCTGCTGCCTTCGCGTACGCGAACGCCGGGTTGGTAGTTTGTGGTGAGATCAAAGTCGGTGCTTTGAGATGACTGATCTTCCGCGTCATCCAGTTCAATCAATCGAAGATAGTCCGGATATCGAATCGCTAAATCCATGGACGCAACCGATGGCGGCTCGATGGCTTCCACCCTTAAGTCCCGCAGCGCGTCGTCCAACCCTCGAATCGTCATCGTGACCGATTCTGACAACGAGCTCAGTGGCGGTCCATCAAGAACAAAGTGTTGATAGCCCTCGAGAAGTCGGCCGACGCGGCGGAGGTTGGTTTGTCCACTCAGACCGGAATCGGTCCGGTAGCTGACCGTGCAAAGGTCGGGGATTTGGTGACCAAGCGACGGACCGGCGGCTCGAATTCGCAGTGTCGAAGAACTTCCGCGAGCAAGCTGCAACGGTTTGACGGAACGATTTTGTTCATTGTCATCCAAAGCGATAAAACGTGTCTCGCCCATGTCCGAGTCATCGGCTGAGATGATGGGCGTTTCAAGTCCCACGATTTGCAATTGTGCTTTTCGCGGCCACGGTGCATCCGAAACTAGGGACAGTCGCCCGAGTGCACGCCACAAAGTTGATGGTGAGAGCACACCCAAACCCAACACAGCCAGCAACAGTGGGCCCGCAATGGCAAGCTTATGTTGGATTGGCTCAAGGCGAAAAATGCGACTTAGATCGACATGTTGTGTGGCTTGGCTGGCGTCGCGGTGCACGCGTTTTAACAGCGATGGCTCGATGGTGTCGTCATCACGAGATGTGCCGGTCAACTGCACCGCTGTGCTCAAGCGGCCGCCCAATTGCGGATGCTTTCGTTCAATTAGCAATGCGAGCGAGTCATCCGGAAGCGGACGCTGAATCCGCAACAGGATTCGTTTCCAGCCGATGAAGATCGTCCCGGCTAGCAATCCCAGTAACACAATCGCGCGTGCTGAACGCGGCATCTCGGTCCCGCCAATGCGGACGGGCATGTAATCGATCAGGAAAGCAATCCAAAAGACACTCAACAGGGCGACGGAGATGGCAAGCCAGCCATCCCAAATCACATAGCGATGGATGCGATCCCGCAACCGCTGCAGCAATCCGGTGATCGCCGGATCGAGTGACTCTGGCGCATTTGATTGTTGATCACACGACGCTGACGCTTCGATGGTTGACGCAGACCGCGGCGGTTCCGATGTGATACTCATGCCAATTTGTGCAACCGTCGGACGAGCCATTCAAAGGCGAGTACCGAAGCAATCAACCACATTAATGACGCGTTGCGCCGCATCGCGAATTCGGCATCGGGTGTGCCCGAAAGCATCGTCACCTGTGGTTGCGGTGTGATGGTCTCCGTCAGTGTCTGACTGACCTTGGCGAGCGAATCGCTTGAATCGATTGCAAAGTACTTGCCACGTGTTGCTGAAGCGAGGGATTGGAGGGTTTCATCATCGCGACGGGGTCGTTCGAGTTCGCTGGTGGGCAAACGCACTTGAATGTTCTGTCGTAAGATTTCCTCGTCGATGGTTTCACCCACCGTCAATTGAACTTCATAGGAACCCGCTGCCGTCACGATGAAATTGCCAACGAACGTGCCCCCGTCGGGCGCATCTGCGGCGGGCAATAACCGGACATCGGTGACTTTGTTTCCCGGAGCCAGCACGCGTGCCGCCACCGAATCCTTTTGCAGAGGTTGAAACTGATCATCGACCAAAACAGCTCGGATCGAAATGGTTTGGCCGAGCATGGCTCGCGTCGAGTCGACCAAAAGCACGCCACGCTTGCTATCGCGGAGCAATCGACCTTCGCTGATCCATCGCACCAGCTTCGTGTAGTACGCGTCGAAGTATTCATCACCGTCGCCGCGAAGACGCCACATTTCGCCACTGCCCTGAAAGAATACCCGTCCGGCACCGTAGAACTGGCTCGCCATGAAAATCGGTAAGCTGCCGCCGATCTCAGTCGTTGGGTCGCTAAAATAAGAGTAGACCTTGGCACCCGGTTTTGCATTCTTCACGCCTACGTAGTCGTAGACGCCCTCGAATGCCTGCCATACTTTGAGGCTGTCTTCGGGCGAATCGGCAACCCACAGGAATTCAGCTTGTTCGGCTTCTTCGGTCAAATCGAGTGCCCACGGATTCGCGCCGCCTTGACGACCACCGCCCAACAAAACGCCACGTGTTGCCAGGTTGACTGGAAAAAAACCGGCGATCTGCACCGAACGTGGGTCCGCACGAGCCCCACTGATTCGCGGATGGTAAACCGGACCCGCAATGATCGCCAAACCGCCCGCCTGCTGGGTAAGAAAACGGTCGATGAGATCCAGAGACGCCATGTCGATCATTGACCAATTGGGATCAAACATCATGATCGCGTCGTATTGGAAGAGGCTTTCGGCCGACGGGGGAAACGCTGACAGCAAGGCATCAGCATCCTGGCTCATGCCTGGTTGGCCTGTCTGCAGCCAAACGTCCAATCGAACCGAGTCGTCGCGGTAAAGCAAATTTCGCACGAACCGGTATTCGCGTGTCGGGCCGCCCGCTATGGCCAGCACACGCAATTTTCGAGCGACGACTTCGTAGCGAGCCATTTGGAAATCGTCAGCACGATTCCGATCTTCCGGCGGAGCGACGAGGCGAATCGCCAATCGGCGGCGGCCCACCGATTCTGGTTCCATTTCGAATCGCACATCGGTCAAACCTTGCTCGGGTGTGAGTCGAACGGTTTGACGATCGATCACCTCGGCACCGGGTAAGGTTGTCGAGATGCGTTTGGGATCAGCGTTGTTCGTTGGCGTTAGAATTTCGCCCTCGTTAGCCGCTTGATCGTCAAGTCCGTCGAGCAATTCGACATCGACATCGATGGCGGATTCACCGGTTGCCTGCAAGACAGCCGAGATCGCAAATTTGTCGCCGGGATAAACCCGACGTGGGGCTTCGAGGTCGACCACGCGAGCGTTTGTTGGTGAGCGACTGCTGCCCAGTCCCACAGGAAAGACCGACACGTCAGCCCGGCGGGCCGCTGCGACTGCAGTCGACAACGCGACACCGCCATTGTTTTGACCGTCGGTAATCAACACGATCCCGGCCAGCGTGCTGAGGTTATGATCGAGCAAGATCGATCGCAGCGAGTCACCCAGACGGCTTTGCGAGCCTGTCGCCGCTAAGGCATCTTGCCACTGCAAAACCGGGTCGCTGATGTTGTCTTCTTGTTCGATCGTCGACTCCTGCTCGTCCGCACTTAGTTGCGCATCTGCCTGACCTGTGAGTGATTGTGTCGACGTCCCGCGGCCCAGTAGTTGAGCGAGGGTTTGTTGCGTTTGGGTCACATAGGTGCCACCGAGCACCAGCAGTCCGGTCACCCAGCAAACGGCGGACGCGGCGATCAGTCGGCTTCGCCAAATCACACGCGGCGGAATGACAGGTGTGACGCCCCGGGCAAGCGAGTCTGTCATACCCGCTCGAGGTGCCATCGCTCCCAAAATCAACGACACGATGCCCAGCACTAAACCAATGCTGATCGAGAGGCCACCGGCTTGCGCAATACTCTGCGGGGCAAATTTCTGTTTCGCGACGTTGTCTACCGCGGCTTGCTCCGGCGTAACTGATTGTTCTGATGACTCAGGCTGTAGCGGCCACGTTGCGAGCAGTTCGGGTTGCTCGGTATCGGAAACCGCATAGACGCTGGTTCGATGTTCGCTGCGAAGCGACTGAACCAACTCGTTGTCTTCTACCAACGCGATTGCCAAATCGGATCGACGCGGTGCGTTTGCATCTTGGGACGAAGGCAATGACATGCTTTGGCTGACGTCCACCATAACGATGGCTTCACTGACGCGAGTGACTCGGCTTTGTGAGCGTCGAACCAAATCAAAAAAGAAAAACAGCAGCCCAACAATCGCAGTCAGCCGGAGTCCGATCAGCGTCCATCGAACCGCCACGGGCAGCTCGGCGACGTCGCGTCGATAGAACCGAATGCAGAGCGAGATGCCGGCGGCAATAGCAACAATGACGGCTGCCCAGACCCACCATCCCGTGATGGTTTCCGTGCGAGCAAACTCTAGGACCTGCTCGGTGCCGCTTTGAAAGCTTTGTCCCAGCAACCGAATCATTGCACCGCCTGGGAAGCAATTTGTTCAGTTCTCGCCAAATGCGATGTGGACGTTTTGGGATGATAGGAAGCCCACGCGGCAAGGGTTTGTTCGATGGCGAGCATCAAGGCCAACAAGCCAAGCAGCACCAGCAAGAACGTTGACATGCCAGGTAACGATTGGTCATCGGCCCAGTCGATTGCCGAAACAAATTCAACCTTTATGGGCTCTAGCATGCGAGTGACTTCGCCGGCAGCCATTTTGCCAAGATCACTCTCACCGCCACCCAACACCGAGGCGACGGGGATCACTGCGACGCGGCCATCGGTTGAGGTTCGTTGCCACTCGATCACACCAGGCTGCAGTAACTCGGTTAGTCCGCTCTGCTGCGAAAACATGATTGATGCTGGCGTGATCGCGATTTCAGATTGACCCCGCTCCGCTTCGAGTTCGATCGCCAATCGAGGTGGTTCGGTCGTTGGTGGCAGAATCGTGGTGGACGGCAAAAACGAATCGGTCGGAACAGGCAATCGGAGCGGTTGATCGACGGGACGGGATGTGTCGGGAGCTGCACCGCCAAAAAGCATCGCGTTGGTTTGCAACAGGAATACCACAAACGTGGGATCGCCCGGCCAGTTTGTCCAATCCGGTTCGAGCCCGGTCATCACGGTCACGATGCGACCGCGGCCAACTGAGTGCAGTGTGGCGAGAGGTCGATCTTGGTCCAGTTTGAGAATCACCTTCGTTTCGGATCTGCCGGATGACACTGGATCGTCGGGTGCGCGATCCGGCTGCCACGACTTATTGACACGTACCAGCGAAAACACACTATCACCGCCGCGTGCGATCGGGCCCAACAAATCGGCGTGGGGCCCCATTGCGATTGAGGCATTGCGATCGTCGCGATCACGACGGCGCGGGGTAACACGCTCAATCGGAAACGGAAGCAGCGATGTGCTTTCGTTCGTGGTGAATTGCGCGTTGTAAGAAGAGGCAATGACATCATCGCCCAGGAACCAAGCCAAGCCGCCGCCGTCATCGACAAATTCTCGCAGCCGCGATGCCGTCGTCTCGTTGATCTCCGGAATATCGATCAGGTAGATCGCTCGGTATGACTTCAGTTGCGTTGTCGTGAGATCACGCAAGGCTGCAACGGGTTTGATCTCGGGTATGGTACCGATGCGAACCTGACTGCCTGGATCAAGCACGGTCGAAACGAGATAGCCACCCATCGGATCGGTGTTGCCGTCGACGATCAAAACCTTTTGTGCGTCCGCCAGCGGCAATGTGCTGACGCGGACATTGTCGATGGCCAACGCGTCCGGAGGTAACGCCACACGGATAATATGCGTTCCCGGTCGATCCACAAAGACTTGAAATGATTTGGTGAGTTGTTCGCCCGCGGGGATCAATTCCAACGGAATCGCCGGCAATGGCTGCACGTCACCGCTTGATATGGATGCCGGATCGATCGTCGCGACCTCATCACCGTATCGAATCACCGACGCCGATAGCATCACATTGGTGACGTCACGTTGGCTGTGATTTTGCACGGTGACTTGCATCATGACCGGCACGCCCGCGACCCACACATCGGGCGACGGCGATAGGTCTGTGATGGCCAAATTGGCCGGCGATGTGGACGATGACGATACGCAATTGATCAATCGAATCTTTGCACCCGCGTCATCGAATCTTTGCAGCGAGGGTTGCAACCGTGACGTGGACGCCCAGTCGCGTCGCGTGAAATCGCTGAGGATATACAGCGACTGCGCGTCGGCTGTGGTGGCGTCGAGCAAGTTGGCGGCTAAGTCCAAAGCGGGCACCAAATCACATCGGACTGATGACGCACGCGTGCTCATCAATCGCTCAATGCCTCGATCCTGGCTGGTAACGCTCTGGGCCGAAATGTCTGCCGCAACGTCGGCAATGGCGACCTTCGAGTTGTTTTGAACTTCAGCGTCGCGTTCTTGATCCACAAAAGCCGCTCGGCTGGCGCGCATGACCGTGAGTTGATGGTCGCCCGTCTCTCGCGCCAAGCGGCGCGTCAATGCATCGAGCGCCGCCAACGCTTTTTGGTACGCCGTTGATCCAACGCGTGTTGATGCGTCGTCGATGGCTGGCGAAGCGACCCGCGAGACGGTCTGCTGCATGGAATAACTGTCATCGATCAGCACGATGTGATGGGTGGTTTGGCCGCCGAGCGCGCTGACAAGTCGTTTGCCGCCCACCCAGCCCACCAATACCGCGATCAGCAACGCCGCCACCGCCAATCGGGAAAGCAGTAGCAGCAACTGACGCAACACGATCCACTTGCGTTGTCGGCGATAGCTGGCCAGCAAGAAATCCATTGCCGCCCAAGCGGTTCGGCGATGCCGCAACAAATTGATCAAATGGACCAACAGCGGCACCGCGATAAACGCAAAGCCAATCAGCAGGGCTGGGTAGAGGAACAAGTGCGTCGTTAGATTTGGCGGTTTGGAACGTGGTCGTCGATTCGAACGGATCGCGGCAGCTGCCGATCACATTGTGATGGGGCAGGCCTCGCTATCGCAATTTGGGCAGTGAGGAACGCGCTGACAAGAATCTGGCCAAAACGGCATCCAGTGGATCGGACGTTCGCATCATCATGTAATCGATTTGGAGCCGGCCGCAGGTGCGACGTGTCTGTTCCAAGAAGTCTTGCAAGGCCTCCAAGTAGCCTTCGCGGAGAGCGGCTGGATTGCAATTCAAAAAGGCATCGCCCTCCAAGCCTTCGAAACGGGTCGCTGCGCTAAAGTCCTTGTGATATCT
>JBCCJB010000116.1:0-10086 GCA_039028015.1 Planctomycetota bacterium | reverse complement strand
CTGTGATCGAGCCGGTTGGTGATGAAGCCGAAGCCAGCATCCGAATCGGTGGTTATCGAGATCTTTCCGGGCACGTGCGACGAAAGCTTGATCAGTTCACGTTGAAGCGATCGTTTAGCTTAGCGTCCATTGCGGTTGTGATCGGCGGGCTTTTCTTGTTTGTCGCCCCGCTTGATAACTATTTGGTTACCAGACGACTCCGGCGACCATTGCTCGGTTGGCTGACCTTCTCGACCGTCGCGGTCGCCTGTTCCGTCGCTTTGATTGCGGCCGCACGTCCGGTTGCCATCAATCCGCAGTCAGCGTCGTCTGGGCAGTCGTCTTCCGCTGCGACGCCGCTCGCCTTGGCACGCATGAATTCGATGGAGTTTTTGGATGTTGATTTAGCAACAGGGCTCAGCCGACTTCATCGTTGGGGATTTGTTTATTCTCATCACGCGGCCACGGTGTCATTGAAATCATCGCCAACACCTTTGTTGGCTGACTGGCTGACTGAGACAGACCATTTTTTACTTGCACCGTTTGGCTATCCAGGACGCGACTTGGGTGGCATTCAAATCGAAACCAATGCAGCACCGCAGACGGTTTCAATTCGTGCTAGCCAACGTGGATCGCGTGCCGATGCATTCGAGAGTTTGATCGATCAATCGCCGCTGCTGCCTCGGAGTAGCAAATCAATCGCCGTGTCGGTTCAAGCGAGTTGCGATTCAGCGGTCGAGTCGCTTCAGATGCAGGCGGGAACGGAATTGCTTCAGGGGCAGTTGAAAAATCCATTTCCGGCGGATTTGCTCGATGGAATGTTGATCTATCAGAACTGGGTTTATTTCTTGCCTTCGCGATTTCCCGTCGGCGGCATCATTTCGAATTTGGACACATTGCGACAAAAGAATTTCCGTTGGCAGCTCTCACGGCAACGCGCGCTCGAAAGTAGTAGCGAAGGTGAGTCCTGGAATGTGATTGACGTTGAATCAACTCAACGTTTGGCTGAGATGTTGATGTTTCATGAATCCGCCGGCGGTGTTCGCTACACCTCCCTCCAGCACGAAATACTCGGCGATCTCGATTTCAGTCATCTTCTCAACGCTGATCGGGCGTTCCTGGTTGGCCGAGTCGCTCAACCTTGGACCGAGATCACCATGAATGATCAGCTGCTTTCCGGAGAATCACTGTCGATGGTTCGCGGCGTGTGGCCGGTTCGTCCTGCGAAGTCTTCTTTGACTGGGTCTACGATCATCGATGATTAAAACAGTCGATTTGACGAAGAAATACGGCGATGCTTTTGCAATCAAGAGCATCGATTTGAATCTGACCGCTGGTGATCTATTCGGGTTTATCGGCCCCAATGGTGCTGGCAAGACGACAACGATGCGGATCATCGCGACGCTGTTGGAGCCCAGTTGGGGTGAGGCATACGTGTGCGATCACAGCGTGCACACGGCTCCGAAGGAGATTCGCCGTTTGGTTGGCTACATGCCTGACTTCTTCGGTGTGTACGACGACATGACCGTCGTTGAGTACCTTGAGTTTTTTGCCGCCGCGTATCGCATTTCGGGATCGGATCGACGCAAACGGGTCGATGACATGCTGGAGATTGTCGATCTCGATTTCAAACGCGATGCCTTTGCCAACACACTGTCCAGAGGGCAAACGCAACGATTGGGTTTGGCTCGTACGTTGTTGCATGATCCGCAAGTATTGCTTCTTGATGAGCCATTATCGGGACTTGATCCCCGGGCACGCATCGAGATGCGTAATCTGCTGCGTCGGCTGGGCGAGATGGGCAAAACCATCATCGTTAGCAGTCACATTCTTCCCGAGCTGGCGGATGTTTGTAACAAGGTCGGCGTGATCGATCGTGGGCAGCTGAAAGTCAACGCCGAAGTCACCGAAGTCATTCGTATGGTCAGGGAGCACACGGTGCTGATCATCCAGCCGGCTCGCCGTGACGATTTGTCAAAGATCAGCGAGCTGTTTGAGAATCACGAGTTGGTCCAGGCTACCGAGCCGGGCGACGACGCCGTGCGAGTGATCTTGACGCGTCACACGGATGATTATGGTGAGCTGCCAAAGATCCTGATCGATAACAACATCGGTCTGCGACGCTTTGCGGAAGAGGAACTCGATCTTGAATCCGCGTTCATGGCATTAACCAAAGGTACCAGCACAAGAATGTAACTGGCTTGGCAACGATGCTGAGCTCAACTGGCAAGACTTGCACAGTGCTCGCAGAGTTTCAAGTCTTTCGCTGGTGTTCCGTCGCCGTTGCCAAAGCGAGTTTGTTGATGTCCATCCTCATTCGATGCTCGAGCGTGCTGATACTCATTTGTCTTTTTGCTCAAAATCTGTTGGGGCAAGATTTGCTTAATCATACAAATGCAAACCATCTGACAACGACGAATGACACCACCGCTGGTATGCGATCGTACATGCCGCAAATGGGTCCGCTCCCGCCCGCAAGGATTGACGCTGGCGATGCGACCCAACGAATCTAAAGTACGCTGGATCTAAAGGTCGCCTTTGGCTTTGATGAAACGCCCCATCAGCGGTCGTTCGGGCCATTGCCAAGGAGATTAAGATCCCCGTGATAGACGACCTTGCTTGATGGTTGACTGAAATCCATCTCCGTCGTGTTTTTACTGGTTCGACCAACTAGTGCTCCGTCAACCTTTAATTTTAGGGCAGCCGTCGTTCGCCAGAACACGGAATGCTCCATCAATTCCGGCTTCTGGCGAAGCCCGGCTACGACTCAGAACCCTAAATTTAAAGATAGAAGATGCACTAACTGGACAGCGCCCACTTTGGATTAGCCGGCCTGTGCAAGCCGCGGTTTTCTCGGGCTTAACCGTGGCTAGCGCCAAGACGGCTAATACGCATCGATAATGCCATGAGTCACGGTGTTTTCCATCCAAAGTGCCGGTGTCCAGCTGGGTGCCTATCCGAAAACCAAGCGAGAGAATTCTATGAGCCGGTGACGCTATCCATGAGCTCAATTTGGCTTTGCATTTCAGATGCCGCCCGACGCTAGCGGCCTGGTGATTCAGTCATCTTTCAATGACCGATTGTTTAACCGGTAGCCGTAGGCGACGCATATCGGCATCTAGGTCGCCTCCGGCTACCCGTTAAACGATGAAATCGACAGGCAGCTAGCGCGTTCGGCTCAACCGATTTCGGATAGGTTCTGAAAGTCCGTCCTACCCTTGGCCGAAGCATCGTTTGGTTACTCGAACAATGACCGGTAGTACGCGATTGAATCATGAAGGCCGTCGGCCATCGACACGGATGGTTCAAAGCCGAGTCGATTTCGGAGCAATGAAATATCAGCGAGTGATTGACGAACGTCTCCAGCCCGGGCTGGTTGGAAATCTGGATCAATCGTTTTGCCCATGAGGCCACGCAATTCATCAAGCAGTTGCAACAGAGTGGTCGATTCACCACGACCAACATTGAAAACGCCACCGGGAGCGTTTGGATGCGTTGCGGCAGCAAGATTGACCGCCACGACGTCATCGACATGAACAAAGTCACGTGATTGTTCGCCATCGCCGTAAACGATGGGACGTTTTCCATCGAGCACAAGCGAAACAAAACGCGGAATCACAGCGCTGTATTCGCTCTGCGGATCTTGTCGCGGACCAAAAACGTTGAAGTAGCGCAACGTGACCGTTTCGAGGCCCATTTTTTGAAATGCCGCTAGGTAATTTTCGCTGGCAAGTTTCGCCGCAGCGTACGGCGATAATGGTGCCACGGGATCGGATTCGCGTTTGGATACAAACGTTGAATCGCCATAGACGGCACTGGTGGATGAAAGAACAAACCGTTTCACTCTCGCAGCCAGTGCTGCTTGAAGTAATACAACGGTGCTGGTTGCGGTCCAAGCATGACAAAGCTCCGGTTCCCGCATGCTGCGTGGAACGCTGGCCATCGCCGCCAGATGAAAAACATAATCGATGCCTTCCATTGCGATCGATACGGCGGCGGGATCGGCGGCATCGGTCTGATGAAACGTCAGCCGATGCTCGCCGTCAACTTGTCTGATCGCTGTAAGGTTGGCTTCGAAGCCCGTGCTAAAGTTATCCAGCACCGTGACATACGCGCCTTGTTCAAGCAGCTTGCTTGCCACGTGAGAGCCTATGAAGCCAGCACCGCCGGTCACCAAACAATGCCGGCCGCTCAGTTGCGATCCGGACATCAATTAACCTTGCAGATTCAAGCCGCCGCCTGCCGAACGGTTTCCCAGCACGTCGGCAGCTCTGGTGCGGGCGGTTTGTTCCCGTGATGGACCGCTTTCCTGAACGCACACCATCCGCCAGGTTTCGGCTTCGGTTTCTAGGACAAGTCGGATTTCGTCGATGAGTGTCGGATCGCCAGTGGCTTCAGCGCTGATTAGGTGTTGGCAAAGGAACACGTACAGATCTGCAACGGAGCGACAAACTTCCACGCTGGCATCCGTGATACCGGACAGCAACTCAGAAAGAAGCTCGAGAAGTTTCAGCGAGTGAACGTTGGTCCCCCGTGTGCCAGGTTGATCGCGCCAGTGAGCGGCTAAGTGACGTGCGACCTCAATGGCCCGCTCAATGATCATCAATCGAAGTTTGGCTGGCGAAGCCGTGGCGATCATTGATTCGAGGTACTGGTCACTACTGCGACGTCCAAAACCTTCCAGATGATCACCCAAACGGGGCGAACTTGAAACGCTTCGTGACAGCGAATCTTGGGTCACGTCATCGCGTTGTGTCATGTGGTGCCAAATGCCATGTCAGGAAAAGCCTGTCATTGGGTCAACTGACAGACGAAGGTTTCATCATTGGGCGTATCGGTCACAAAACGCATCACGTCCACTATCAACCAAACAATTGCGGATTACCCGACAAGAGCAATGTGCATCACCGGAATTGCATGAAGAATCGTCACGTTTTAACAAGCTGCACCGTGTCAACGGGACATCAAGTGCTAACGCGTATCCATCATTGACGGGCTGCTAGCCACGTCGTTGTCACCGGCTGTCGCGGCATCGGCAATCATGTCGGCGATGGTCCGTTCTTCGACAGCCGCGCAACGGGCGTGGTTCAGATCAGGCACCCCACGCCATACCGGATGACGGTGACTGGGACGCATGTCTTGGGCTAGTGAGATTACCTTTTGCAAGGTAATCGATTCCGCTGGTCGCGCCAGGATCAACGCATCGTTATCGGTCGCGAGGGAAAATCTGCGAAGATAGCCTTGTTCGATCAGCGGGACCTCTAACTCGCGAAGGTGATTGATCGGCATGCCGAGGCGTTGCGATAACGTCTGCCTGGACAGCAAATCACCCTCGGAAAAGGCCGCCGCAATCTCAGTCAGCATCGGGATCATCCAATCGGGATCAGCCGGCGTGTCTACGGCATCGTTGTCGATCGATGAATCAATTGATCGCCCACGTAATACCTGCAAGGTATGAGTCAGGATGAGTCCAAACAGCACGATGATCCAAGTGACATAAATCCAGAACAGGAACAGTGGGATTAGTCCCAGTGATCCATAAAGAGCCGAGTAGGGCACAGCCGTGCTGACGTAGATTTGAAAGCCGTACTTGGCAATTTCCCACAGCAACGCCGCGACCGCAGCACCGATGGCTGCGGCACGAACGGACACCGTGGTGTTGGGCATTAGCGCGAAGAGCAGAAACATCAGCACCCAACCGGCCAGCAGCGATAGCAAATGTTGCAGCAGCCAGATCGAGCTGCTTCCCGCTACCATGGCTCCAAACCAATCGATGACTTGGCCCGACATGTAAAGACTGATCGCCAATAAGCCGCTCCCCAGCGTAATGATCGACCAATGAATCGCCAGTCGAATATGGATCGGACGACTCTTGGGGGCGTGATAGATGATATTGAACAGGTACTCGATGGCATTGGCCAAAGCGACGGCGGCGTAAACGAACAGCATCAAGCCAAGTACGCCGATCGATGTAAAATCAACCGTGGCGATCTTGTCCGTGAGATCTTGCAAGGCTTTGCGGATGCTCGCCCGAGCCTTTGAGTCCGCTGACGATTCATCGGACGGGTTGCCGGGCATGACCATCGTGTCGCTCGACGTTTCCTCGATCGAATCGACAGCGATGTAATCCAACGGGATTTCGGGCACACCGAAGAATGAAAACAGTTGGTTTTCGACGCGTGTTTGAACGTCTTCCAACCCGCCGAACACACGAAACAGTACGAGGCCAAGAACGACCACGGGAATGAGTGAAAAGATCGTTCGATAGGTCAACTCCGCTGCCATGCCATCGGCTCGATGACGAACGGTTTGACGGGCACAGTGACGCATCAAATCCCATCCGAACCGCACTTGATGCTGGCGGCGACTCAGTTCGGCGCGAGGTGATCGAATCGCTTCGGTAAGAAAGTCTTGGATTCTCATAGGGAGGTAGCGCGGATCTCAGAATCCGCGATGATCGAATGCAAAAATGATGAAGTCCGACCGGGTTTCTTCTTCGCGGGATATGTTAAGTTGAGTGGACGCACGCCCATTGATGGAATCATGTCCAACCAGCTTGCCGATTCGCTGAGTCCGTATCTGCTGCAACACCGCGATAACCCGGTTGAATGGTATCCGTGGGGTTCAGACGCGTTTGAGGCGGCAAAGCAGCGCAACGTGCCCGTCTTTTTGTCCGTGGGTTACGCTGCATGTCACTGGTGTCATGTCATGGCACACGAGAGTTTTGAAAACGAAACGATCGCGCAGTATTTGAACGATCATTTCGTGAGCGTCAAAGTCGATCGCGAAGAGCGTCCCGACATTGATCAGATTTACATGAATGCGGTGCAGCTAATGACCGGTCACGGCGGCTGGCCGATGAGCGTGTTCTTGGATCACGAGGGACGGCCGTTTTATGCGGGCACGTACTGGCCGCCCGTGTCACGCGGTGAGTCACCCGGGTTCGGTCAGGTGCTCGATGCTTTGGTCGATGCTTGGACACACCGTCGCGAAGAAATCCACTCGCACGCTGGTGAAATCCACGATGCGTTGAAGCAATTGGCGATCGGAACAGACACGACATCATCCAAGGTGCCCACTGCTGACCGTGTTGATGTGGCGATTGAATCGTTGCTCAAAACGGTCGATTTTGAATGGGGCGGATTTGGGAAAGCACCGAAGTTCCCGCACGCGACGGATCTTCTCTTATTTCTTCGCGTCGCCGCTCGCACGGGCGATTCGCGACTCGTTAAGGCGACCGAGTTGACGCTGGACTGCATGGCGGCAGGAGGCATTCGCGATCATATCGGGGGTGGTTTTGCGAGATACAGCGTCGATGGTCAGTGGTTGGTCCCGCATTTTGAAAAGATGCTCTACGACAACGGCTTGCTTGCCGAAGTTTATTTGCGGGCCTATCAGGTGACCGGTCATCAACGGCACGCTGATGTCGCCGAGCAAACACTTGAGTATCTCATCACGGATATGGTTGATTCCGCGGGCGGTCTTCACAGCAGCGAGGATGCCGATAGCGAAGGCGTGGAAGGTAAGTACTACGTTTGGAAGCCCGATGAAGTCGATCGGGTTCTCGGGTTTGAGCGGGCCGAGAGATTCTGCGATGTCTATGACATCAGGCGAGGTGGCAATTTTGAGGGGTCTTCGATTCCGAATCTTCCCGTTGCGATTGATCGGTACGCGAGTGACCACAACGTTTCCGCCGGTGAGTTGCATCTTGCGTTGGCTGAAGATCGAGCGGTGTTGCGAGCGTCACGCCAAGCGCGAGTCCGTCCGCAACGTGATGATAAGGTGATTACGGCTTGGAACGCCATCGCGATCAAATCGCTCGCTTTGGGCGCCGCCGTTTTGGATCGCACTGAGTTCCTGGATGCGGCGGAAAAGGCGATGCGTTTTATCCTGGACGCGATGCGTGACCATCATGGTCGGCTGCGTCATGTCTTTCGACGCGGCACGTCGCATCTGGATGCGATGATCGATGACTACGCATTAACGATCGAAGCGTTGGTCACGTTGTATGAAGTCACGGCAAACGTGCGATGGATCACTGATGCCTTGCCGCTGGCCGATCAAATGCGAGACCGATTTGAAGATGACGAACAAGGAGGTTTCTTCTTCACACCACGCGACGGTGAGTCGTTGATTACCCGGAATAAAGACTGGCATGACGGTTCGCTTATCAGTGGGAATGGGGCTGCCGCCATGTCATTGTTGAGGTTGCATGGTTTGACCGGGCACGAGCGATTTGAATCATCGGCCGTTCGAACACTGCAAGCCGGTAAAGCCGTGATCGTGAAGCAATCGCGGGCTGCGTCGGCTCTCGTTGCCGCTTTAGATTTTTTTCATCGTCGAGGCGAACAGTGGGTGATCGCGCTTGGTGATGTTTCCAAAATCAACGACGTGCGATGCGACATGTCACAATCGTTCGCACCGAATCGCTCGGTGGCTTGGATCACACAAGATTCGAAACCTTCGCCGATATCAAAGGATTTGATTTCGGGGCGATCCGCAAACCAAGACCAAGTGATCTTGTTTCCATGTGAGTCGTTTCAGTGTTCCACGCCTGTGGTCAATCCATCACGTGACTTTTGGCGTCGCAGAAAGACACAGGATGAATCCCTAGAGGCGTGATCGCACCGTGCTTGATCGTCAGAGTGTGGCGATTTGACGTGATTTGTTTTGTTGAACAATCATCGATGGGTATTCCGACGCAGACGGTTTGAACAGACCTTGCGTGAGTCAAGCTGCAATCTAGAATCCGTCGTTCATAGCCCATCACCCTTCCGCCGGAGAGTCACGATGTTGACCGAAGCCACCGTTGAACGCATGTTTCGAGATTTGATTGCAGACCCGAAACGAGACGACGAGGTTTTCGATAAGGCGGAAGAGCTACTTGAGACGGAGCTCCGTAACGAGAGTCCACTGCGTCATCGACTTTCAGTCGAACTTGACGAGCTTCGCGCTTCGGCGACGGCTGGCAAATAGCCACTGCAGAATCGATCTTGTCCGACCGTCCGGCTCGCTAGCGTGTCTGCGTCGCCAGTTTTCGGAAATACGCCTCGATCGCCTCTCGATAATGTGATGGCAAGTCGCGACTGATTTGTTGCAGCGATTCACGACGCTCGGCCGGCGGGAGATTTCCCCACCCGGCCTCATCGTCAATGTTTTTGCGTTCGACATCACCTTGGCCAGACGCACCCGCAATGCGGCTGTCCTCCATCGGCTTGGTTGATCCCGATCCTGATTTGCCCGATCCCTCGCCAGATTGACTTTGCTGCTGCTGCTGTTGTTGTTGCTGCTGTTCTAAGTCATCGATCATCTTCGTTAGCTTGTCGATGATCGTCTGCTCTTTTGACGTCGTTGAGTCATTGGCCTTCCCCAATTCGAGCCGACGTGTCACGTCCGTCATGAGTCGCGAGATCTCGTCGAGCGAGTCCTCTTTGAGTGGTTTGAGATCGGCCACCATCATCGAAGCGGTGCGGGAAAAGCGTGCTGGCAATTCATCGTCGCGCAACAGCAACTGCCGCAGGTCACGCAGCGCGGCTTTTTGATTCAACAACGCGTGGTAACAGCTGCCACGGTAAAAAAGCAAAGCAGCGGCGTCGGGACTGGTCGCGGGGTCGACTTCAGCAAATATGGGTAGTGCTTCATCGAACAATCGCCGTCGTACCAGCTCTCGACCCAACCATGTACGGACACCGGCACGGATACGCGGCGGCAGCGATTCAATCATCGCATAATTGGACTCATTGGGATCCAAACTTGCTGAAGCCGAGACGAGACTGCGATCGGCCACACGCATGAGATCTGCGATCGGTTGGAGTTGCGATGCGACCGCGTTGACCCACGCTTGAAGTGCCTCGGCGTCATATTCTTCGATTGCGGCTAGGAACACGTCAGTCGCTTGGTCAATTCCCTCGGGTGCGGTCCCGACCTGGTCCAATCCAATCCGGATCCACTGGACCATCTCTTCGGTGGTCAGAATGGTCCATTTGGCATCGACCGTTAAATCCGCATTCTGCTGTGAGGCAGGCGCGTGATGCGAGTACGAATCGGCGTTGAGACGTAATGCCGGCGATAAAATCGCAATCGCAGTGAAGACGGCCAATATTGGCT
>JBCCJB010000115.1:0-10181 GCA_039028015.1 Planctomycetota bacterium | reverse complement strand
GTCGAACGGAATCGTCAGGTAGTCCGGCACCGCCTGATCAAACGTCATTGGGAAACGGGCCTGACGCCGCCGTACAGCAAAATGGTGGTGTCGCGGTCGATGCGTCGGCGGTGGTGGCACCGGTTAGCTCCGTTATGAAAGAATTGGCCCAGGACGCGGGCGCGGCCGTCGCGTTGGCCGAACGGGCAACCCTGCTCGCTGGTTTGCACAATGGAACTCACGCGACCAACGGGAACGGACGCCGCAATGGCGTCGCGGAGGACCACTTAAGTGGTCGTGCCGATCAGTTCAGTCGCTTCCAGACGGATGCACCAAGTTGTGACAATTGTGGGAGCATCACCGTTCGCAACGGCAATTGCTATCTCTGTCACAATTGCGGAAACTCAATGGGTTGCAGCTAAGTCGCAATTCAACTTTTTGGGGTGATTTGACCATACAGGTGGCCACCCTTGGCGTCATGTTGCCACGTTCCCGCGTAACGTCCATTGCGGACAATCACGCGGGATGAGAACGTTCCCAATCCCGGTATCCAAACATTATCCAGCGTGATGACCGGGGTTGATCCGGCCCAAAGCACATCGAGCAGGATCGGGAATGTTCCATCCGTCTTGCCATATTTGATCTGCACCTTCAGCTCATACTTGTCGTTGGAGGCGATGTAGCGACAGGAGTCAATCACATACGACTCAGGTTTGGGCGGCTCGTTCGCCCGGTTGTCGCTTGTGAAATTGCCCGTGAAGGTCGCGCCCGTCAGATAAGCCGCAAATCGCGATTCTCGACCCTCGGCCGATGCATCGGATGAGGAGCTTTCCGTCGCCGGTGAAGGTGTTTCCTGTGCGTTCGTGATTCCATTGCCTCCCAAAATGGTTCCGGTCACAACCAACGCATAACGCAGAAGCAAAGACAGTTTCATAGGTGATCTCCTGGTTTGGGAATCAAACAATCGATGACATCAATAGGATCGATCCGATCTAACTTTTAACGTGAGCACTTGATCGAACAAAGGTATTGGGCTGCGTCGCGATGCGTGTCGGCACGACATCAAACACATCAATCGCGGCACAATCGACTAAGTCCGTCTGGTAACCCGCGGCAATCAGGTTTTTTCCACCCTGGGTCACTGCGAGTCGTGATGCCAGCGTTTCTGCGTTCGTGACACCTTCATGAGTGAGACTGTGCTGCCAAACGGCCAACGCAATGCTGCTACTGTCATCGAGCAATTCGACCGGCCCGTCATAAAAACGTTCGGAATCGGAAAAACGCCGATGCGTCATTGCCATGATAGCTCCCGCTAACAAAACGTCTTCGAGCGTGATCTCGCCATCGGTTCCCGAACAGACCAATTTCACGATCCCCTCGGACTGAAGTTCATGATGCTTGATAAGTTGATCGACCACAGCAGACACGTTGGCAAACGCGCCCAGAATCACCTTTGGAACGTCAACGACTGATTCAATCGCCGCGGTGCCATTGGTGGTCGTCATCACGACATCGCGGTCGGCCACGTTTGATGGACCGTAATCACCGGGGGAGTTGCCCAAATCAAACCCATCAATCGGACGACATTGACGTTCACCGCAAAGCAATCGTGATATCGCCCCGTCGGCCGATTCTCGCATCGCAATCGCTTCATCGACGTCGCGACAAGTGATCACGCATCGTGCCCCCGCAGCGATCGCAGTCGTCGCGACCGTCGTCGCCCGCAAGACGTCGATCACGACGGCAAGGTCGGCTGCCCGCGCTGACGTATCGGAATCGGGAATCAAACAGGTTTGGAACTTCATCGGCAATTTCGGGTTGGGTGGTGCGTGCGATTCGCAAAACGTAGTCTATGGCGACGCGGTCGTTGAGATTGATGAAAAAGGTTGTGCTCCAGTGACCATGAACGCCCACTGACAATGAATGCCCAGTGACGATAAGTGCCCAATGATCATAGGTGCCCAGTGACCATGAATGATGAAGCCGATCGCGACGTTGCGGCAACTGGATCGAGTCATCGCAACAGGACGAATCCTGTGTCGCCGACGACTTCAGGCACAGCCAATAGCGACATGCCCATCACCCCTGAGGCAACGCAGCTGCCAGGCGAGGCCATTGGTGAGGACGAGCTGCAGCGACCACAACCAGCTGACGATCCGATTCGTCGGCCCGATCCGCAGGACCTTTATCAAGTCATGCACCATACAATTGAGCGGCTGCAGCATGACGACACCGCCCGCGGCGATTTGAAAATCCTATCGCGGACGCTTCGCGAATTGAGGTACGCCTTCAAGGTATTTCGCCCGTTTCGGCGGCGAAGGAAAGTCACTATTTTTGGTTCGGCACGCACTCCGGACGATCGACCGGATTACCAAGCCGCTGTCGATCTCGCACGACGGGTGACCGCTCACGGATGGATGGTCATTACGGGTGCCGGTGGCGGCATTATGGAAGCCGGTCACAAAGGTGCCGGCCGCGACGCCTCGATGGGCCTCAACATCATGTTGCCTTTCGAACAAGGGGCAAACCCGTACATCGAAAATGATCCCAAGCTGGTCACGCTCAAGTACTTTTTCACCCGCAAATTGATGTTTCTAAAAGAGTGCAGCGGGATCGTTTGCTTACCGGGAGGGTTCGGGACGCTCGACGAGGGTCTCGAGGCACTCACGCTGCTGCAGACCGGAAAGCAAACCATGATGCCACTGGTCTACCTTGATCATCCTGGTGGCAGTTACTGGCACGATCTTGGTGAGTTCTTCAAAAAGCAATTGCTGTGCAATGGCATGATCAGTCCGGCCGACGTCGCGTTGTACAAAGTGACCAATTCGGTCGATGACGCCGTCGATGAGCTACTGCAGTTTTATGATGTTTATCATTCGATGCGATACGTCCGGGATCTCTTGGTGCTTCGTTTGAAGAAGCCGCTTTCGGAGGAACAGCTGGACACAATTCAAACTGATTTTGCCGATATCCTCGCCGATGGCCGTTACGAGCAGACCGAAGCCTTACCTGAAGAGGCCGGCGAGCCCGAGCTATTGCACCTACCTCGATTGGTTTTTCATTTCAATCGTCGACGCTTGGGTCGCCTGCGCATGCTGATCAATTTCATCAACGGTCATCCGCTGACGACGACCCCGGCTTCCGTCTGTTAAGGAACGAGCAACGTGCCCGATTTGGATTACGCGACGTTTGCGAAGATGATCGATCATTCGATCCTGCATCCCACCACGACAGTCGATGAATTCGAAGCCGGAATTGATTTGGCCATCGCCTACGACGTCGCAAGTGTTTGCTTGATGCCGTTCTACGTGCGTCGACTTGCCGAACGACTCCGGGGCACTTCGGTGATCGTCTCCACGGTCATTGGCTTTCCACATGGTGGGCACACGACCCAGTCGAAACGAAACGAAGCCGAGATCGCGCTCAGCGAGGGCTGCCAAGAACTCGATATGGTGGTCAACATCAATCGAGTCGTCTCAGGTGATTTCGGGTACGTTCGCGACGATATCGCCGCCGTCATCGAAGTAGCACACGCGGCCGGCCAGAAAGTCAAAGTGATTTTTGAGAATTGCTATTTGTCAGATTTTCAAAAGATTCGCCTTTGTGAAATCTGCAATGATCTATCTGCCGATTGGGTCAAGACATCGACTGGCTATGGCACATCAGGTGCGACCATCGAAGACCTGAAGCTCATGCGAGAGCATGCTGATGCATCGATCCAGGTAAAGGCGGCCGGGGGCGTCCGTGATTTCGAAACGCTGCGTGAGGTTCATGACCTCGGCGTGTCGCGGTGTGGCACTTCCCGAACCCCCGGTTTGCTCGATCCTTTGATGGATATTCTGGGCATGCCCCGACCGACCTGGGGCGGTGACCAGCCAACGACGACGTATTGACCTCCATGGCGGTTGGGCCGCAGCTGCGTCGCTGCCCCTCGTGGGATGTCCGCGGCAAACAATCGGTTGAACCCACTCGGCCCAGCCTCCGACAAAAATGATGTTTATGCGGATTTTGCGGATGATAAGCTGACACCCACGATCCGTTCGAGTTTGCTTGCTGGGGACATCGAACTAAACTGGGGTGACGACGGGATGGATGCCCGTCGACGGTGGGACTTGGAAGCGTCGTGCCACGACTTCATCGTTACGTGGGGGTGACGACGGCGGCCGATTCGTTGTTCATCACTGAGACTTTGTCAGCGTGGCACCTTGTGCCAATCCGACCGTCATGACCGCCATCGCTCACATCGCCGAATCATTCGCCTACGGTACGGCTCGGTCCGTGGTGCAGCTTTGCCAAAGCATCAATGGCAGGGGAACGTCGACCATTTATTACGGCGTCCGACAAGGCACCGATGTTGAACTTCAATCGCTTCCTGACTCCGTCAAGCTGAAGCCTCTGCCCGGTCGCGGCGCCGCGCGACATTTGATCAACATGCGTTTTCTGGCAAAAGAACTCAAGCAGTACCAGATTGTCCATGGGCACAGCTCATACGGTGGCTTGTATGCTAAAGCCTGGGGACGCAAAACAAACTCGACGGTGCTCTACTCCCCACGAGGCTATGCGTTTCTCAGGGAAGATCTTTCGCGACCGGTCCGTTGGGCAGTTCGAAAATTTGAGAAAACAAGTGCTCGCTGGTGCACCACCGTGGGCTGCGGACCTTACGAATATCAATTGGCGAGCGAACTTGGTGGGCCTGCGACCTGCATCAATAATGGCTTCATCGTCACACCACCGACCCCAGCGTCACAACTCAATCGAACGGTTCTTGGCGTCGGCCGGATTTGCCAACAAAAGGGCTTTGATATCTTCCGGTCGGTTGCCCAACAGCTTCCCGCTGTACCGTTCACTTGGGTGGGCGATGTCCAAACCGCTGACCAAAGTGAGATCGCAAATCTGCCGGCCAATTTGAAACTGCAGACATACATGACACATGAAAATCTGCTGCAATTAATCAGAGATAGTCGCATCATTTTTTTGCCTTCACGTTGGGAAGGTCTCTCACGCTTTCTGATCGAGAGCGTCTGCTTGTCGAAAGCAATTGTGACATCCCGCTTCCCCGGCAACATGGATTGCCTGGACGCCAAATCGTGCTGCACGGAATATGGCAATGGATTTGCCTGTCAGTCCGAAACCGAATACATCCATGCGATTACGCGTTTGGTTGATGACGATCACTTGCTCGATCAAAAACAGTCCGCCAGCTTCCAACACGCCTCCCAACACTTTGATATCGACGTGATCATGGCTCAATGGCGAAAGCTCTATGAGAGTGTGAGGTAACCCATGGCATCCATATCAACTTGTGAAACCAGCCAGACCGACTTGGAAGAGCTTGTCGCACGACAATTGGATCAGGCCCGAGTGGGTTGTGTGCTAGCGGGATTTCCAAAGTGCGGCACCACCTCATTGGCCCACTGGATCAACGGCTGTCCCGAAATCTCGGTATCCAATCCGAAAGAGACGTTTCTGCTATGTCGCGAAAATCGTCGACAAGGCGACATTGCCGCCGAAGGGGAGCTCGCAAACTGCTTTTCCGATCTCGATGCGTCATTTCGCGTCGAAGCATCAACATTAAATGTCTATAGCCAGCATTTGCTCGATGCCTTGGCGACTCGCGACAAAGTTAAAGTGATCCTGATTTATCGAGATCCCGTTGCCGCGGCGATCTCTTGGCACAATCAAGTGGTCCAGGCTCAACAGGCATTTTCGAACGATCTCGAGCAAAGCTGGCAACACGCTAAAGACGCCCATGAAAATGAGGCCGGGATTCCGCTGATGCAAAACTACATTTCAATTTGCAGCCACGGTCAGTGGATTCAGGCTTGGCTTGATCGGCTCGGCCATGATCGCGTGCTGGTGCTTCGCATGGATGACCTTTCAGACGAAACCAGTGATCTTGCTGCTCGAGTGAATCATTTCTTTGGTGGAAACACGACGCTCACTGGTATCCCTCCAGCACTCAATCAATATGCGTCCATTCGATTTCATGGCCTCTACAGAGCCTACAAAAACTCAGCTTTGAATCAGTCGTTTCGAGCCCTTGAGCGCGCCGTTCCCCTGGCTGGTCGTGTCAGGACCTTTGCCAAGGAAAAATTCTTTCGTCGCAAGACGTCCAAACCCACAGGAACTGGATTGGAATCCACGTTGAAAGCGTATTTCCAACAAGATCACGAACTGGCCGAACATCTACACGGACTCAATATCGAGCACTGGGAACAGGGCTCCCAACGATGATTGTATTTTTGCAGATCCTAGCAATCTTGATGCAAGCAGTCCTGCTGGGTGTGATCGTGGTGACCGCGACAGCAGGCGGTCGTCAAGTGATTCAGCGCTACCTGAATCCCGGCTGCTGGCTCACCTTTTTCTACACGCTGTGGTTTCTGATTCCCCAGTTCGTATCGATCACGAATGACAACTTTGTCATCGGTTTCCCCGCCGCGACCGAGGATGACGTCTTACAATCTCAGTGGCGATTGGTCGTCTTTTTGGCGACGGTCTTGATTGGACTTTTCTCCACGCGAGCACTGTTTGGTTCCTGGTCGATCTTGACCTTGCAGAACATTCGGTTTCGTGGCCTGCGTCGAAGTGAACACCAGATGCTGTGGCTGTTCTACATCTCGGGTCTGATTGGCATGACCTACTTGGCCACACAACTTGCGGGGACTGAAGACTTTCGTAGTGTTTTGGTCAAAACTCCCCCGGGTATGGTGGCGACCGCGGTCGGATTCTTTGGACTATACGCGATGGCCGTGCTGACGGGACATTCACTTTATCATCGCAATTATCCACTGGCGATTCTGGTCGTTCTTGTACTGGGCACCGCCATCTTTTTCACGGCCGCTCGCGGCCGATTGTTGTGGCCCATCGTGCTTGGGGTCGCGTATGTCGCCTGCCGTCGCAATCGCATCAATTGGACATCGGTTGCTTGCGTGTCGGTCATTGGCATTTTGGTGCTGCTCGTGTTCGATCCAGTCTTTAGTAGTCTTCGAGGAGGGTTGCGTCATTTCGACGGAAAGCAATTGGCCGAACGGATCAATCCAGCCAACATTTTCATGCTCAAACGCAACTTTGATGGTTTTGCCAACTTCACGTTGATCAGCTCGGTCGACTCCCTGAAGAAACAACCCGGCGTGATCATGACTGGGGCACGCGTGCCATTCATGGAACATTACTTTCCCGAGATCTTCGAATCGGGTGTCGGTTTTGGAACGACGCTACCTGGCATGTTTTGGTTGGCGGGCGGTTTTCGCGCGATGGCAATCGGTGGCGCGGCTTATGGGGCATTGCTAGCCGTGCTGACGAATATATTTCATCGAATCAAGCGTGAACCAATGTTCTGGTCGTACGCGTTTGCGATGACGTGGCTGGCTGCCGTTGGTGGCAATTTTCAAGAATCACTGGACAAAATGCTCGCATTGGCACTGCCTGGTTTTGTTTGGGTCGCACTCCTGCCTTTATTGCGAATGATGGACCCGGTTGAACCCGAACCGGATCCGCTATCGACCAAATTGCTCGGCTCGTGAATCGTCAGGTTGCGATGCCAGCGTTGCTTCAAAAAGCGTTGCCACTGGCTCGCACCGTGTTATCGCGAGGTCTGGGTGCCGTTAGTCAGTTAGTACTTGCTTGGGTGGTCGCACGGCAATTGCCGAAGTCGGACGCGGGAGAAGTCCTCTTTTACCTGACTTGCTTCACCGTCGCGTCACCGCTCGTCTTACTGGGCACCAACCAGTTTGCGATGCGGGAACTGAGTCAGTTTGACAGGGTCACGTCTGCGACACGCACACGCTCGTGTGACCTGATTCGCGTTCACGGAAGAGCGATTCTGATTTCTGCACTCGTGCTACTACCGATTGCTGTGGGAATGGACTTGCAGTGGTGGGGCCCCGCCTCGATAGATTTTTTTGTTGGCAAAGGAGTTCTGCTGTCGACGGCGTCATTGATTGCGGGCGTCGCGATCGCGGTGTCCGGACATCTCCATGGCGTGCGCCGATTGGCAAGCTCCATTTTCTTTTCGCACAGTGGAATACCAACGACCACGGCATTGATCGTGGTGATGCTTCAACCAACCACGGCCAAGTCTGTTATTCAGTGCCATCTCGCTGCGTGTGCTATCGTCGCAATGATCGGAATCACATGTTGGTGCTTGGTCATTCGGCCCCAAAGCATTCCTAGGTTTGTCCCGTGGGCGACGCGAGTCCCTAGGGAAAGCTTTGACTTTTGGTGGCTCAACGGCTGTCAGCTCATCATGAACTGGTCTCCCATCGTGATCGCGGGTTACTTCTTAGCCACATCGGAAATTGCTGAAGTCAATTTAGCGCAGCGTGCTGCCAACGTGATGAATTTTCTTTTGATTGTTGTGTCGTTCACATTCGCGCCCACGTTTCGTTTCCTGTACGCAAAAGGTGACTTCGACGGACTTCAGAAGACCGTGACCCAGTGTTCCAAATACCTGTTTGCTGCGGGCACTTCACTGTTGATCGTGGTATTGGTAACAGCATCAACCATCATGGGCTCGTTCGGGACCGATTATCGCAGCGGTGCATCGATTTTAGTCGTCTATGTCATCGGTCAGTACGTCAACGTGATTACAGGGTCAGTTAACCAAATCCTTACAATGTGCGACCACGAACGTACCCTGCGCAACATCTGTTTTGCATCCGCAACGACATCCCTAGTATTGGGGCTGATTCTGACGGCTTGGCTTGGTCCAATCGGAGTTGCGGTTGCAACGGCCATTGCGTTGACGACTCAAAACGTCTTTGCGGTGTTGGCTGTCAGGCGTCTGCTCGGATTTTGGGTCTTCAGTTTCCGGCCGAGCCCCGCCGTCGGAACTGGGTGAATCGGTTGCCACGCAGCCGAACATCACGAATGAGTGAAATGGGATCGCCGTTCACATCGGTCTGCTGAAACAGGATGGCAACGTTTGGTTTGCTGGGTGCGAAACCACAGTCACCAAATTGATTGTTTTCGATAAGAATGTTTCTGGGGGAGATCGATTCGTACCATTCATTCAAACCAAAATGAACACGAATTGCGGGTCCCGCAATCCTATCAAACTGATTGGATTGCACGACGAAGTGACTTCCTTGCACAAGGATTGCCTGGCTTCGTGTTTCGCGGAATCGATTGTTGCGAATGACAATTCGAGCACCCGCGGTATCTACATTTGCAATCAAATTGCCTCGCCAAGCAACACTGGGTCGGTCGATCAACTTGATTCGATGACGCTTTCCATTCTCACGGATGGATGTGCCATCAAGTTGAACGGTCGCAATCTGATTGAGCTCGTGGTCGATAATCACACTTCGCTGCGCGTCTGTCCCCCATCGGTGAAGGCTGGTTTTGCGTCCAGCCGGCTCAACCACAAGCGTGTGCTCAATCGGATTGACCTCGGTGATCTTCCAGTAGTTCGCTTTGATATTAATCTTGTCGTCGAGGCTGGCGTCAAAGATAGTGTCTTCAACGACAATGTCGCCTTCCGAAGCATTGATGTGAATCGTGTCCGAGGCAATGGCGAAGATGGCCAACGGATTCGTGTCGTCTTTTTGAAAACGGCAATTTGACACATACAATCCACGCTGGATCTGCCCCGCAATCGCCATCCCTGGAATGTTTCGAAACGTCAAATCAACCAAAGACAAGTCAATGATCCCGCGACCGTCTTCGTTATCGAGCAGGAACCCATGACCAGAATTGTTTTGATGCAGTAACCAGAGGGAATCGACCTGAGAATCAAAACCGACAGGTCTGATCTGATCGCTACTTGGCAGAAACTTGCCGGTTGAGTGCTCGTAATAAAAGCGATTGAGCCTCGGCTCACGATTGACGAACCACTCAAAATAACCACGCGGAACAAGCCCCCATTGGTCTTCCATCGATCGCCCTGAAGTACCGACAGTCAGCAACGGCACTTCGCCCGTGATCGGTGAGATTTGTAATTGCCCTCGAAATTCCGGCAACACTTCGAATCCCACTCGCTTGATTGCTTCGTCAGTCTCAAAGGGTCTCCCGATCGTAGCGATCTGAGACGTGCCTTGAATGGTCCCATTAGTAAGTCGCACGCGGACACAATCTTCAATCACAATCCCTGGCGACACTTGATTGAACTGCAAGTGACAATCGTTCAGATCAATCTCACAGTCGGTTAATCCTTCCAATTTATGGTGACGTCCGCAAAACACGGCTGGGTCGATTGAAAAGCG
>JBCCJB010000114.1:0-10189 GCA_039028015.1 Planctomycetota bacterium | reverse complement strand
TGCGTCCATGGTGGCCGTGCCGGAAGCCATGTCGGGCAAGCCGCGCGTGGTGGGTCATCTGGTTGCCAAGGAGATTCAGTATCTGAACGATGCCATTGGCGATCCCAAACGGCCGTTTGTGGCGATCCTCGGCGGCGCGAAAGTCAGCGACAAAATCAACGTGATCAACAATTTGCTGGGGATCTGTGAAGCGGTCTTAATTGGTGGTGCAATGGCGTACACCTTTTCTCTGGCTCAGGATGGCAAGGTCGGTGATAGCCTGGTCGAAAAAGATAAGGTGGATCTCGCCAAGCAATTGCTCCAGCAGGGCGGTGACAAGCTCAAGCTTCCGGTCGATACCCATTGCGGCGATGACTTCGGTGACATTGCCGGTTGCAATAAGGTCATCGTGCCCGCCGGTGAGATTCCTGATGGCATGGAGGGATTAGACATTGGTCCCAAGACGGCCCAGGCGTACGCTGAGATCATCAAGGGTGCCAAAACGGTGGTTTGGAATGGACCGATGGGCGTGTTTGAAAAACCACCGATGGATGCCGGGACCAAAACGGTCGCTCAAGCGGTCGCCGATTCCGACGCGACCAGCATCATTGGTGGTGGCGATAGCGCCGCTGCGGTGGAGCAGTTGGGCTTTGCCGACCAAGTCAGCCATGTGAGCACCGGTGGTGGTGCGAGCTTGGCAATGCTGGAAGGTCAAGCGTTCGCCGCCGTCGACCTGCTGGACGAAGCGTGATCACGTGGAAACGATCTGGCTGTTTGTGTCACGTTAACTCAGCCGTTTCATCGATGGCCGCTAGACGCTCTCGAATTCGTTGGAGCACTCGATTCTTGGCGACGTAGACGGCACCGACGCTGAGACCGAGTTGCTGAGCCACCTCAGTGGGTTTTTGACCTTCGACGGAAGTTAATTGGAACGCTGACCAGGTCGTTTCGGTAAATTCGGCTTGCACCAAACGACTGACGCGGTCGAAAAGATAGGTGCGATACTCGGTCTCCCAAACATCTTCAGCTTCCTCATTGGGCAGTTCGGCCAACTGTTGCTGGACGCCGGAATCTCCGGACCCGCGTGGCGAGTGTTTTTGGACCTTCATGCGACGATGCAACACACGCCGTGTGATCAGAAACAGCCAACCACGAAATCGTCCCACACTGGGGTCATATTCGAATCGGCCAATCGACTGCGACACTTCGCGCAAGACATCCTGGGCGAGGTCGGCGCTATCGGCGTCCTGCAATCCCCTCCGGCGACCAAATCGATAAATCAGCGGGCCGTAGAGATCGACAAATTCCGACCACGCACCATGGTCGTCGTGATCTCGCAAACGACCAACGAGTGACGCACGTGTGCGGATGGAGGTGCTCATTAGGTGCTACCGTCAAGCTCGATTTAACGAACTCAGTGTAGGTGCATCGATACGACCGGCCTAGCGAAATTGGAGCGCGATGACACTTTCACGGCCGAAACATGATTTCGCAGAACTCAATTTTCCCAACCGTCGCCGAATTGCTGTAAGACTAAGGCGCTGAGAAGACAATTCAACAGCATGCGTTGGTCTGAAGCGACACTTTCGGTGGAGCTCGCATGGAATACTGATTGCACCGCTTTTTTTGTTTTGCCTGTGACGTTTCGACATGGAATTTTTGTCTCGCTGATTGCCGTCGGTGTTGTTGCCGCGGTGTGCCAAGATGCGATGCACACGTCGGTCAAGGGTCAACCGCCGCTGTGGCCGTTGCACGAAGGCGTTTCAGAAAACCACCTATCAGGACAGGAGTCTGACCCGGCACAGGAACGCATCGCATCGACAAGCGAGGCAATGCAAGAGTTGGCTCGTGATCGAAAGCGTCTCCTCGATGATCTCGAGCATTTGAATGCCGAAGCAGAGCACCTTCGCATCAAAATCCGCCTCATCGACAGACAACGACAGCTCCAGTCGCAGTGGGAAGACCTCAATCATCGTCTGGAAACAGATGCGATTGGCGAAGAGGAAACGATCCGCGTAATCGCGTTGCGAGATGATCTGAGCCATCGGATTGATGTGCTTTGGCTAGCTCGCGAGGTTCAAGAGCAACGCCGCGATGTGGATCAACAATTGGCGATCTTGCGTGAGATGCCACTTGAGGCATTGCCGTTTCTGCAAGATCGACTTCGCTTGCTGCGCGATCAGTTAAAGCGACTTGAAGCACAAGTCCTGGCCGTGCTGAACCTCAATCACGAAAGCCTACACGCGGCTGCGACATCACATGGCCTCAACGAGGATCAATGGCATGCAATTGAGAACCAAATCGAGTCCGCTGGAGAGCTGATTGAGTTGGTTGGTGAGTGGATTGAAGCAAATGAGAATCACGATTTGGATGATAAGGAACGTTTGGCAGATGAGCTGAAAGCACTGTTGGCTCAATCGGAAGATCAGCTAATCCAGGGGCTTGATCGTGATCGTGCCACTTGGCAACCAGTCGAAATCAATGCAGATTCGCTCTCGCAGTTTGACGATGTTGAATTTTCAACTGACATCGTCCCGCTGCTCAAAAAAGGTTGCTTTGAATGTCATAGTCATGACGCCTCGTCGGGACAGCTCGATATTCAATCACTAATTAGCGAGCAACCGTTGGTCGCAAATCGGGCAATGTGGATCAACATCATTGAGCAGACCAAGAACCATGTGATGCCGCCCGAAGATGCTAACGCGCTGTCACGCGATGATCGTGAAATGCTCGTGCTTTCACTGCACAATTTGATTCATCGCTTCGATTACAGCGAAATACGTCATCCCGGTTACGAACCGACTCGCCGCCTAACGCATGCTGAGTATGACCGTACCGTAAGTGAATTGTTTGGTGTGCCAGTGACCATCGCGGCGCGGTTCCCCACTGAGCTGGCCTGTGTGAGTGGCTTTCACAATATTGCCAACACGCTGTTCCTTCAGCCGATGCTGATGGAACGGTACATCACAGCGGCCGATGAGTTGGTTGAAACGCTGTTGCCGTCGGAGCCAAAAACACCTCGGCAGCGGAAGGCGATCCAACAGGTTGCCGGAACGTTGTCATTCGCGTCTGTTGACGATGCAGCTGCCCATGCGATTTTGGAACGGTTTGTTGGCCGTGCGTTTCGACGACCGCTCAATCCAGACGAACGGGCGTCACTGATCAAGCGATATCTGTCCTTAAGGGATCTTGGTGAAGGCACGGCCAGTGCGGTTGGCGAGATTGTTCGTCAAACGCTGATCTCGCCCGCGTTTCTGTTGAAGTTTGAATCAGCACCGGACGGCAACGACGACCAGCGGATCAGTGATTGGGAGTTGGCGAGTCGCCTTTCCTATTTTCTTTGGGCGTCGATGCCCGATGACCGTCTGTTTCGTCTCGCTGCGTCAGGCACGCTTCATCAACGCGATGTGCTTCGCCGGGAGATCGATCGGATGCTTAGTGACAAACGATCGTCTGCGCTGGGGAGTGAATTTGCCGCACAATGGTTGGGGACACAGCATATCGGAACGCGGGTCCGTTTGGACCCGATTGACAATCCCTGGTGCACCGAATCGTTAATGAAAGCAATGCGTGAGGAAACAGAGATTTTCTTTCATTCGTTGGTTGCCGATAACCAACCAATTACACAATTGATTAATGCTGATCATACGTTTTTGAATGAGGAACTGGCCAGGCATTACGGTCGGCGAGATGTGCGGGGTGATGCGATGCGGCGAGTGTCGATCGTTGGTAATCATCGAAGAGGTGTCTTGGGACACGCAAGTATTTTGGCGGTCACTTCATTCCCTCACCGTACGAGTCCTGTGGTACGTGGAAAGTGGGTGTTGGAGACATTGCTCGGCACACCGCCTCCGCCTCCGCCACCCAATGTCAGCGAATTTGACGATGACATGCTCGAAAATGAGCGGCTAACCATCCGTCAAAAGCTTGCGAAGCATCGTGCGTCACCTCAGTGCCGAGCTTGTCATCAAGACATGGATCCCATCGGATTATCGCTGGAGCGGTTTGATTGGTTTGGACGCTTGCGTAGGGATCGTCTTCATCGGATTGATGATCGAGGCGAGTTGCCCGATGGCACCCAGTTTCAGGGTCTGGAAGGGCTCAATGCCGTGCTCACCGAACAGCGAACCGATGACCTGATCCGGCAGCTGGTTCAAAAGCTGTTGTCGTACGCACTTGGACGACAATTGGAGTACTACGATGAGCCAGCGGTGCGTCGCATCATCGCGGCGATCGATCAAGAAGAAAATCGCATGCAACCGCTCATCCATCAAATCGTCCAGAGTTATCCATTTCAATATCAGCGGAGGCTGCCGTGATTCGTTCGTCGATCTCGCGTCGCGCGATGCTTCGAGGTACTGCCGTGGCGATTGGTTTGCCATGTTTGGACATCATGGAATCGGTTGGCGATGATCACCAACCGACGAGCCACAAACCGATTCGCATCGCTTACCTGTACATCCCCAATGGCGTGGCTCATGGTGCTTGGGGCGCCGAGCGTGTTGGAGCTGATCAAAGCATCGAATCACTGAATCGTTGGATGGCGCCGCTGGAGTCGCTCAAAGACGATCTGGTGATCCCGCGAAATGTGTGGACGCCACGCGGCAATGGTCACGGCGCAGGAACGGCAACTTGGCTGACCGGCGGGGGCTACGATGAACGTGCGATCGATGCGGGCGGCATCTCGGCCGATCAGATCGCGGCGAGATCGATTGGCAAGCAAACGCTGTTGCCCTCGCTTGAATTATCACTCAAAGGCGAAGGCTATTTTGCCAACAGCTTGGCACGCAATTCCATTTCTTGGTCCGCGATGGGGCCCGTGCCACGTGACGTGGAACCACGTAGTGTTTTTGATCGCATGTTTCGGTTTCGCAAGCCGCGTGAAGTCGAAGCTTCGATTCTCGATCAGGTGATCGACGAGGCACGATCGATGAAGCGTCGCGGAAGCCTTGCAGATCGCCGCAAGATTGACGAGTACCTGCAAGCGATTCGAGCCATTGAGCGTCGCTTTACGTTCTCGAAACGTGAACGACCATCCGCCGTCATGCATCAACACGCCCGAGACCATAATGCCCAGAATCAACACGCTTCGTATCATGACGCGCTGCACCGTCCCTCGATGTCAATTCCGATTGATCATGGTGAGTACATGAGGACGATGTTTGACATGTTGGTGCTTGCGTTTTGGTCGGACGCGACGCGTGTGGCCTCCTTCATGCTTGATCATGGTCAAAGCAATCGGTACTTCAACTTCATTGATGGTGTTCAGGGAACGTGGCACGCGTTGTCGCATTGGAAAGATGCGTCGGGAAAAACGGACGACGATGACGGCACAACCTCATGGTCATCACCGCTTGCCAAACGTGATCAGTACAATCGCGTCGCACGCTGGCATCATGCGCGGGTGGCGTATTTTCTGCAGCGTTTGAAATCGATTCGAGAGCCCAATGGTGGCACGTTGCTGGACAATTCCATGGTGCTCTATGGCTCGAACCTGGCCGATGGTCACGAACACTCCGAACGCGATTTGCCTTTGCTTTTGGCTGGCCGGGGCGGGGGTACGATCCGCACTGGACGTCAACTTGAGTTTTCCAATGACACCAGCATGTCGCATTTGCATTTGGCAATGCTCAATCGGATCCATCCTGGAATCAAGCGTTTTTCGGAGGCAACCTCGCCGATGGAATTGACGTGATTGGTCTGCACAGATGGGGGCGGGTTAGTTGATGTGGCCGTTTTGGAGTCGAAGGCTATCCTGAGTCTGTGATCACGCCGAACCGGATCGATTGACGCATCGTCTTATGCGGTAAATACTCGCGTGGCGGGCTGACACGCCTACGTACCGCTCTTCCGTTGCTTTTCTGGCTGTGTTTGCCCGTTGATCGGGTACACTAGCGCTTAATGATCACGCAGTTCCAAAAGTCAATTGCCATTGTTGCGATGACATCGTTGTTGCTGAGCAACATCGGTGGTTGGTTGCATGTGGGCTGTGTCGCTTCGTGTTGTTCGCATGTGACGCACTGCGTCCAGACGACGCTGACGGCGGCTAATATCGCGAATGACTGCCTCCTTGGTCGTCGATCGTGCTCATGTGGCCATGGGCACGGCAGTGCTGAGACTTTAGACAGCCGCAGTGTACGAAAAGGAATTCTTGCAAGCAGCGATTTGGATTCGACGCATACTTCTGAATTTCCGGCGAGGTCGGAATCTCCGCGTGGGTCGGATTCGCACGACCCTGACTCATGCAGTATCTGTCAAAGCTTTCTGGCCATTCGTGAGGCTGCGGTTGCCAATCTGGTCGAGCCTTTTACGTTCTTTCCCGAAAGCGTTTCACAACGCTTATCTTGGTTCGAGTCTCAGGTCCCAATAAGTCCTGGGTATCGAGACCGTCTGGCACGTGGGCCTCCGATCGCGTTTCACGTTGCCCATCATCCGGCATCAGCGCGGATCGAGACGCTCGAAATGGTCGTCCATTGCGAGACTGCTCCAGCCTGAAAGTCAGGAGTGAGTTTCAAATAGGGCGAACCATTTTCGAAGTTAGGTGACCAACCCGGACTAGACTCACGCGGTGGTGGCTTCCAGTAGCCATTTGTTCGAGTATTTGATGGCAGCTGGAAGCCACTACTACGGAAGTTTGTTTGTGAGCGTGTCTTCAAAGACCGCTTCACGCAGCGTTCAAACCCCCTAATCGCAACCTATTGATTTTGAATTGGGATGCGTCGTCATGGCGACCAACCACGCGCTCAGTAACGCAGGCGGAACGTTAGCTCGTGTGCTGACAACCGACTTTTGTCCTTGGGCAAATCGTTTTGTTTATTGGCTCAAAGAACCCGTCGGTTGGTTCGCGTTGGCAATCCTAACGAGCGTCATGATTGGTTTGTGGGTTTCGCCGATTGGCTTTACCATCGCCGCATCGTTAGCGGTGGTCAGCTGCGTCGGCATGATTTGGCCGTGGGTTGCGGTGCGAGCGGCGGATTGTTCGTTGCGACCGGGATGCCAGCGAGTCCACGAAGATGACTTGTGTCATTTGTCGATGTTGGTCCGCAATCGCTTGCCGATGCCGTTGTGGGGCTTGGCGGTCGAGGGATTTCTGGATCGCGACGGAAGCGACACGATTGGAGAGAGTATTCCCACTGTCGCGCTCGCCTATGTCCGAGCTTGGTCAACATGTCGGTACCGGTTTTCAATTCAGCCGTCACTGCGTGGTCGGTATCCCAACACGTCGACGTCGGTTGTTTGTTCGTTTCCGTTTGGGATTTGGACAGCACGCAGACGGTTGGAGGACGTGTCACCGATTACGGTTTGGCCCAAGGTGTTCCCCATATTGGGTTGTTTGGAGCAATCCGGTCGACACCGCACGACCGTTGGCGAGGGCGATCATCGTGGCGGCAATGGCGATTTCATTGGTGTTCGCGAGCATCGTATTGGGGACTCGGCAAAGCAGGTCAATTGGACGGCGACGGCGCGATGTCATCGCTTGATCGTCACCGAGCGAGGTGCTCCGGACAGTCCTGCTTGGGAGATTATCGTTGACGATCGCGGTGAACGAAGTCGCGATGAAATTGCCGATCAAATTCGGGTGGCGGCCAGTCTGTTGGCAAGTTTGCATCGTCAGTCGATTGCGATGCGCGTTCACGTGGGAACCCGTTGTTTGGTTGTCCGGCGTGGCCCTGATGGTTTCGCGCAGATGATGGATTTGCTCGCTGATGTGCCGGCGAACGGATCCGCCAATGCTCGCTCGTTGTCACGTCGTCAACAGCAGGCTTCCATCTCGATTTCAACTAATACCGATCACGACGTGACCGTCTGTCTTGCCAATCCAGAGACCCATCATCGGTTGGGCGGACGGGATCTTCACCATGTCATTGGTCGCAACGATTCGATCGACATCGCGAAGCAGCTCGAGTCGTTTTGGTCATGGGAGCGTCGTCGTGAACACATCGCGTAGGCGGTTCGAAAACGGCACGATGGCGATCATCGGGCTGGCATCAGTGATGCCACTGCGAGCATTCGTGGAGGACTGGCCATTCTTCGTGGCGGAGCTGCTTGCCATGGGCTTGCTGGCCGTCGCGGCAGTGGTGGCCAAGCCCGATTCAACGATGCGATATGTGGCTCCGTGGCTTGTGCCCGTGCCGCCATTGGTATTTGCGTTGATCACTCGCCGATTCGCAACACCCATCGCGTTTGAGATGACGCTGCTGACGATGTTTGGTGCCGCTGCGGTTTCATTGGTTTGTGCGGATGTGTCGCAGCGATTGCGTTCGATGGCGATGATCCTCAGCGGGTTCCTGGTGCTTTTCAGCGCTTCGATTTCTGACAGCGACATCGCAATTGTTTTCCCGGTGGTTTGGATTTTGATTTGTGTTTGGCACTTGATCGCCAACGATTGGGAGCGGCTTGATTTGGCGATGCCCGAGTCGGTTCAGCGGACATGGACGCTGCGTCCAAGTTCACTGCTTGTGACGCTGCTGGCAGTGGCTGTCGGAGGCTTTGTGGTGAAAGATCGGTTCGGCCCTTCGCGTCAATTGGATTTTGGCATCATGCCGACCAGTGGCGGCACACGATGGTCGGACCCGGCTGCGCGCGGTGGTGTCGGCACGGGTGATCTGGCGATTGCGGCTCAAGATCATGCTGAATCATTTGGTGCGGTTGATTCGGAGATTTTTCTGGAATCAAACGAGTCGACTCTGTTTGACATGTTCAACGACATGCTCGGCGAACCCGAGAAACGCAAAAACAAGTGGGAACGCCGCCAGGGTATGGCCAACCAAAACGTCATCCCGATGCACGAACAAGCGAGCCGCAGCGAACGCGGTGGCGGAAACTTCTCGACCGAGCGAATGCCGGCCCCAAAACATCGCCATTTCAAAAATGTCACTGAAGCCAGCGTGATTCAGTGGGATGGCCCCACCGGTATCCGGTTGGGAATGCATCGCTATGACACATTCGATGGCACCGACTGGAGCCAGTCCGAGGACCTGGCTAGCGACAAGCTCTGGACCTGGAAAATCAATGGCGACGTTTGGTTCTTTGATCCGGCAATGCAGTACGCGCTTTTGCTGCCGACGGAGTCCACGTCAGTCGGTCTATTGCGTGTGATTCGTTTGGATACGACACGGATTCCCACGCCGGCGATGACCGCCGGAATCCATATCAAAGAGTTGGACCGAGCAGATTTCTTTGCCTTGGCGGACGATGGCAGTTTTGATATGCCCGGACGTGAGAAGATTCCACCACTGACGGTCATTCACATGGCCAGCGTGATACTGAGTGAAGACGACATTCGCAGCGGCTTGAAAGCTGCTCCAGCTCCGCAAGCGTCGTTGCAGCGTGACGAAGTTGATGCGTCGAACGATTCGGTTGAATCTTTGATCAAAGGCATTGTCGAGTTGGCGGGCCAACAACACTCCGATCCATACGATCAACTGACCGCTTGCATTGATCACATGCGTCAGAACTGGACGTTTGATCGTGGTTCGCCGGGTGATGAAGATTCGAGCTCCGCGACTGAAAATTCGTCTTTGATTAAGTTTCTTCGATCGCATCGTGGTGGGGACCATTTGTTTGCCACGACAGCGGCGCTGATTGCTCGCGAGCTGGGTTTGTCATCGCGTCTCGTGACGGGGTTTTATGTTCGGCCTGATGCCTTTGAAATGAGTGCCCAGCATGCCTCTGTCTTACCCAGCGACGTTCACGTTTGGGCGGAAGTGGGACTGACGGATGGGCGTTGGTTCGAGATTGAAGCGACACCTGGTTATAAGCCGCCGGATTACCGGCCTTCCTGGGGATTGCTGGCCAAGCAGTTTGCAGCGGCATATTGGCCCTCCATCGCCATATTTGCGGTCACAATAGCTGCCGCATTTCGATTGCGACGGATTTGGGTGGATTGGCTGCTTACGCTTATGTGGCGTGGTGCGATTGGGCTTGGACCACGTCGTCAGGTTCGCTTGGCAATGAAGATCATCGAGACGCGAGCTCGGTTGGCTGGCCATCGTCGCCCGGCTGGTACCACACAACGGGCGTGGCTTGAAATGATCACGCGGGGTGATGCGGCGATCTCGGCTGCGGCGGCTCAGTTTTCCAATGCGGCTGACGCGTTATGTTTTGGCGAGGGCAACCCATCAAATAATGAAAGCATGACACATTTGGTCGATCTACTTCGAGTTCCAACCATCACGCGATTGACCAACGAGGCTGTTTCATGACGTCG
>JBCCJB010000113.1:0-10261 GCA_039028015.1 Planctomycetota bacterium | reverse complement strand
CCTACGTCGATCAACAAGGGTGGGTCGAATTCATTCATGATGACGGCACGACGATGCGTCGACCGATGTTTTGGAATGGCGGTGCTGAATTTTGCGTTCGTTTCTCATCGCCAAAGCGGGTTGGATCTTGGACATGGCACTCGGTTGCCAAGCCGGCCGTTGACGGGTTGGATGGCATCGCGGGGCGGCTGATTTGTCGACAAAACGAAAATGCTCAAACTGATTTTGAGCGGCATGGCTTTTGGCATATTCCCGCGGGTGAGCGTAATCTTGTTCATGATGACGGAAGATCACGATTGTTGTGCGCTGACACGCCATGGGCGTTGCCATGGCGGGCGACCCTAGAGCAAGCAGAAATCTATGCCAAAGATCGACAACAAAAAGGTTACAACGCCGCGTTGCTTATGACGGTGATGCCCGATGTGAACACCAGGGGACCTCGATCTCGCACCGAAGCCATGGGATTTGATGTCGCGTTCAACGATTTGGCGGTTGGTCGACTGCGTGATCTCAATGTCGCGTATTTTCATTCTTATGATCGCTTAATAAATGTTTTGATTGGAAATGGGATTGCTCCAGTGCATCAACCTGTTTTTCATGGTTTTGGATGGAAGGGTGGCGGCACCGCTGGCAATCTTATTTCACCGGAGGACTACGCACGATATTGCCGCTACCTTGTCGCTCGCTACGGTGCCAGACCAGCGATTTGGCTGATCGGTGGCGATGGCCCAGCTACGAATCAAAGCATCATCGACCAACTTGATCGAGCTGGAACCGAAATTGAAACTTGGGACGCCTACGGGCAACCAACCGGAATTCACTACGCTCCGCACGGACGCAATGACGTTCATCAAAACAAGTCTTGGCTCGACTTTCAGTGGTGCCAAACGGGACACAGCGGAGATCACGTTCCCGAGCGCGTTGCCGACATGTGGCGCAATCGCCCCATCAAGGCAGTCGCAAACGGCGAACCGACCTACGAAAATATCGGCGAAATGGGAAAGGCGACTGGTTGGTGGCAAGGACATGAAGCTTGGTGCAATTTAACGGCTGGTGGTACCATGGGACTGGTTTATGGTGCCGCCAGTCTTTGGAATTGGCGTTTGAGTGCCACTGAACCGGGCCACCCCGATTGGTGCACGGCCCCAGACTGTGGATGGCGAGAAGCATTGGACTTCGAAGGTGCGATTTATCCTGGCATCGCAGCTGGCATTTTGAATCAATACGACGTTAAGGGTATGCGTCCGGATTGGAGTTGCACTTATGGTCGACGTGGGTTGCTGATTCCGGACAAGCTCTTCGTGTTGTATCTGCCGCGCGGTGGCTCCACAGCGATCATTTCATCCGACGTGCCACGGTCGTTTCGTGTTTACGACCCGATGACAGGATCATTGATCAAGAGCGGCGAATTGGATTCCAAACGAACCGCAAAAGTCGATTGCGGAATTGCGGACAAGCCAATGGTGGTTGTGTTTTCAAACTCAGTGCCTCACGACCGTGGTTCCCAGCTTTGAACCATGACGTTCGCATTACGGATATCGATCTCCGCGACTGATCTAGTCCAGCGTGTTTGGGCGAACTCGATTCAGCTCTCTGCTTGAAGTGAATTTGCCGCTTCGTCCACTGAGGAATAGAGCCCAAACAAACGGTTCAGATTGGTAACTCGCAAAACGTCGGCGACGACGCCCGTTGCGTTCGCTAACGCAATCGCTCCATCTTTGCTTTTTAGTCGGCTGTTAGCGCGTACGAGCGTTGCCAATCCGGCACTGCTAACGATTTCCAAGCCCGCACAGTCAAGCACGATATGCCGCTCACCTTTTTCAATCAGTCCTTCCATGCAACTAAATAAGAAATCGGCCGAAGTGGTATCCAGGCGGCCGGTTACCTCCAGCACCAGCACTTTTGGGAATGAGTCGGAACGGTAGGTCGTGTAGTCGATCATAGGATTAGCCGAGCGTTGATAAAACGACTGTCATAACAGCGTAATCAATTGTGCCAAACGCATCACCCGTGCTCTGAATACGACCTTGATCAGGAATCCAAAGTGACTTACCAAGTCGTCTTGGATGGGTACCTAACTGGACAGCGCCACTTTGGATGGAAAACACAGTGGTTCATGGCATTTCCGAGCGTATTAGTCGTCTTGGCGCTAGCCACGGTTTGGCCCGCGAAATCGCGGCTAGCGCCGGCCGGCTAATCCAAAGTGGCGCTGTTCAGCTAAGACGATTCACGAGAAAGATTTGTCGCCCTTCTCACGAGAAACAAACGAGAAGTAATGATTCGCATTCCTTTCGCTTGTTGAAAAACTCATTCATCACTTTCGTCAGCCGAATTCATTTCGGCTTGGGTGTTGGCTTCCATCATCTTGGTCATCATTTCGAGTTCTTCATTGCTGCTCGGCTCGTTGACCGTTGACTCGGCCGAATCACAGCCAGCCACCGAAATCAGAATGCAACTCAGCATTGCGACCAGTAGTGCGATGCACGGTGGTGAATTGGAAGCAGGCCGTGTTGCGTCATTGGCATCAGAAGGCCAAGTGAATCGTTTGATTGCCATCTCAGATGCCCTCCTCAATCGTTTCCCGCGCTGCCCGGGTGCCAAGGGCTCCCCAAAGTCCATATGGACTTTCGCTGCCCGCTGGCAAGTATGCCGCTCCGTCACGAACCATCGGTGATCTCGGATCACCAGCCTCAATGGAGTCGGTCACAAATACGACAGCGCCGTCACCCATCAGTATGTGACAACCGCCGGGGTGACGACTGCTTGGTGGGAAGACTCCAACAACGTTGCCCGGAGCCGTCGCAGCGCCGCCTTGGCAGATCTCGCGATTGGGAGGCAGGATCGTTGTGAAACCTGACCAAAGTGCACGACCATCCGCCCAACGATAGCCTCGAAATCGGTCCCCGACCGGCTGTAGGTTTGGAACGGTGCATAACGAAGCGTCGTTGCACCAAAATTGCGGTCGACTTGGGTCCGTCTGGGTGTTGTCCGCACATAGGTTAGGGTTCTGTTGCACGGCGGTACTGCCGTTGCCGATCGATCCGCTGGTCGTGATCGCTCGATCACCCAAGTCGGTTGTGATCTCGCCGCCCATGATGGTGTTGGATAGCCCATCCAAAATATCACGAAAACGCGTCGCGTCCCGCATCACGAAAACTCCGCGGTGGGCATTTCGAACAACGATCGAGCGATTGGTATTCTCCATCAGCGTGCCATTGAAGCGCCCTGTGTCTTGACGCTGGATTGAATCACCCATGCACGCGGCATAATTCGTTCGGCCCAGCGAGGGAAGTCCGCTGCCGGGATCGCTTGGACATCGCAGCGTTGGGATCTCTGTCATCCAAGGCGGGTAAAAAACTTGCCAACTGACCGGGCCCATTGCGTTCCAAGATGTGCCAGGCATCAAATCGGGTAACCCAACAACCTCAATGCTTGGATTTGAGATTTGCTCCCATAAAGCCTGCTGTTCAACGAACGAGATGATCCCGACGAGAAAACTGAGATCGCGGTGATTATGGCCTCCACCCGTTGTGTTGCTTCCGACTCCACTGGCGGCGTTCTGACCTTCAACGCCAGTACCGCTGCCTTGAATCGGTAATTGTTTGAACGCACTGTGATAGTTGTGCAGGCCAAGACCGATTTGCTTCACGTTGTTGCTGCAACTCATTCGTCGAGCCGCTTCGCGGGCGGCTTGCACCGCGGGCAACAGTAAGCCAACCAACACGCCAATAATGGCGATGACCACAAGCAGCTCGACGAGCGTGAACCCCCGCCGATTTCTTCGCACCAATGACATAGAACTCTCCCAACCAACTTATGAAAATAGCAGCGTCGTCCTTTTGCGACGGCCATTCCATGCGATTAGTTGAGAATGCACTACGATATATTTCGGCCCAGTGTGGGGTTGTTTGCACGCTGGTTCGTGTCAATTAAGCCCAGGTTTGGCTTGCTCTCGGTAGCTGCCGGGCGTCATATTTTTAAGTCGCTTGAAGACCACGTACATGTATTCGGGATTTTCAAATCCAGCCATCACTGCGATCTTTTCCGCGGGAAGATCCGTTCGGGCAAGCAGCTCACAGACGCGCGAGATTTGCACGCGGCGAATTTCCTGTTGAGGCGTCCGCTGGATGAACTTACGCAAACCTCGCTCCAACGCTCCGCGCGAAATGGACACTTCGACCACGACATCTTGCACGGAAATCCCGCGGCACGCGTGATTGCGGATGAACTGCAATGCATGAGCGATATCGGGGTTGTCAATCGCAACGATGTCGGTGGATTGACGAATCGAAATTCCAATGGGCGGGACAACAATCATCTCGGTGGTTGGCTGACGCTTCATCATTGCAGCTAGGATTTCCGCTGCGTGAAATCCAACGGCTTCGGCATTGGGAATGACGCTCGACAGCGGCGGCGCGCAGAACTGACAAAGAAGTTCATCGTTGTCGACACCGATGACGGCTGCCTGTTCCGGCACTGAAATGCCCAGAGAGATACAGGCATCCAAAACTTGACGCGCTCGAACGTCGTTGCAGGCCATGATGCCAATCGGTGAGTTCAGCGTGGTTAGCCAGTGCTGAAGCTGTTCTTGCTCGGCCTCCCACGCAACGGTTTCATTGCCGGCCCAGGGTGATTCGAAGTGAACACAGGTGCCGTTGTCGGCTTGGATGGATTCGGTGAATCCTGTTTTGCGACGGTCGGACCAGAGTTCGCCTGAAAAGCCACAGTAAGCGAAGTGACGAAAGCCACGTTCGCGAAGATGCTTCGCGGCTTCGCGACCGATTGCTAAGTCGTCAGAACGAACGTGCGATTCGATTTGGCTTTCTTGTCGGTCCGAAAGACTGACGAAGGGAACACCAGTCGCTTTGACCGCGCGAACTAACTTTGCTGACGCGACTCTGGAAATAATGCCGTCGCCGCTCCAGCGATTCAGCCATGCCGGCACTTCGCCGAAGAGGTCCCATTGTTGGAAGAAGACCGACCAATTGTCATTGGCACGTACGTAGCGACCGATGCCATCCAATACCGCACGTCCATAAGCACTCGATGTCTCAACAATGATCGCGACGTGTTGTCGTTTCATCAGCCAAACGGAATCGATAAGAATATGAGCGTCACACTACGAATCTCATCAGACACAGTCAGCACGGCACTAAGTCGACCACTCGCCAGCATCGGAGCGACTCGTTGATTCGCATCGCCATGCTGCGACTGACAATCTTGTGGATTTGATCGAACGTTACTCTGGCTGTTCGGGAGACAAGAGCGCTCGCAGGTCCAAAGACTCGTTGGGATGACATCCCGGTATCAAACGATCATCGATGGCAAAGCGAAGACGATTGCGATAACCAACTCCGTTTGGATTTGGATCGGTGAAGACCTGCGCGGCGTCGTTTGCCACGTCGATGACCCCTAGCTCACGGAGGCTATTGTCCGCGTAGAGGCTGGCTTTCTCGCCCATATCGAAATTGAGTCTTGAGATCGTGCGCATGCCCGCCAGGATAACGCTGGCCTGAAGAATTGGAAATCAAATACCCGCAAAGGCCCACGGTCCAGTCGTTGCTAGATGGTTTTCCAAGACCGTTCCGCGGCGCTTGCTAGGACCGCGTCACAAACTTTTTGAGTCTCGAGTGCATCGCGAAAATTGGGGCGAGGCGTCTCACCGGTTTCGAGCGATTTCAAAAAATCAGCGACTTGATGAACAAAGGTGTGTTCGTAACCAATCTGCAAACCAGGCACCCACCAATTACCCATGTAGGGTTGATCGCCATCGCTGACGTGAATGCTACGCCAGCCGCGAACGATGCTGTCATCGCGATGGTCAAAGTACTCCAGCCGATGTAGGTCGTGGAGGTCCCAGCGAAGCGAAGCATCTTCACCATTGACTTCAAGGGTGTACAACGCCTTATGGCCGCGTGCGTAACGCGTTGATTCAAATAGACCTAACGAACCATTGTTGAAGTGACAGAAGAATGTGCACGCGTCGTCGATGTTGACCGGTTGCTTGGCACCGGTTTCGGCATGAACACGCTCCTTGACAAATGTCTCGGTGACCGCTGACACATCCTTGATTGCACCGTTGAGCCAGATGGCCGTATCAATGCAGTGAGCCAGCAAATCACCGGTCACACCACTACCCGCCGCTTCGGCGTCTAGCCGCCATGTGGCCGCGCCACCCTGCGGAACGTCCGCATTGATGGTCCAGTCCTGCAGAAAATTGGCACGGTAGTGAAAGATCGTTCCCAGGCGGCCTTCGTCGATTAATTGTTTGGCCAAGGTCACCGCGGGGACGCGTCGGTAGTTGTACCAGACCATGTTGGCGACCCCTGCCGCTTCAATTGCGTCGCACATTTCAGCGCCTTCGGCAGCATCCATTGCCAGCGGCTTCTCACACAACACCATCTTGCCGGCCTTGGCCGCTTCGATCGAAATCTCTTTATGGAGGTTATTGGGTGTGCACACATCAATGGCATCGATGTCATCGCGTTTGAGCAGTTCGCGCCAATCGGTCTCGACGGATTCATAGCCTTGCTGATTCGCAAAGGCCTGAGCCTTGTCTTGATTACGAGCGCATACGGCTTTCAGCACGGGTTGGTATTCCAAATCGAAAAACCGATTCGCTTGTCGGTATCCGTTGGTGTGGGTGCGGCCCATAAAGCCGTAGCCAATCATGCCGATGTTGAGCGATTTCATAGTGGGTGGGGATTCGAAGGGATGAAAGGAATTGAACTGATGGACCTATGATTCGTTCCAGCCGTGAGCATCCTGAACAGCCAGCATGGATGCTAAGATGCTGTTCCAAGTTTCGCTCTGGTGCATCACGCTGTTAGGAAACATGCATCCGTCCCAGCAGATGTGCTGACAGGTCTGCAGCACATCGCCATGCTCGTCGCGCAACCAATGGCCGGCGTCTTCGGCAATGTCGAGTTTGCCGCCGGGATCATTGGGCAAACAGTGTCGTCCCGTCTTGTCATGACTGCCGGTGCCGTGCACGGTCGCGTCGTTTTGTGCCACGTGGAAATCGATGGTCCAGGGTCGCAACGCATGCGTCAGTTCTTTCATGGCCGCTTTGAAACGATCGCGATCAGACCAATCAAAGTCCTCCGGCAGGATGGCATCTTCGGGAGCGTTGTATCCCAGTAAGTACAGCAACGTGTGCGCCATGTCGGCTTGAAACCCCAATCGTTCGGGGTGACCGACGCGTTCGAGTAGGTCGATCATCTTTCGCCAACTGTGCATGCCGCCCCAGCAAATCTCGCCCTCGGCTGCCAAACGTTCGTCATACTCTTCCGCGATGTCGCAAGCGGCTTTGAATGTGTCGGCGACCTTCGATTGGTTGTCGTTAGGATCGGTGACCCAGTCCGTGACCGCCATCGCGCTGTCAATCCGAACGCATCCGTAAGGGCGGACACCTAACTCACGCAGTTTCTTGGCAATCTCGCAACCTTTGCGAACTTGCTTTAAAAATGCTTCGACCTGTTCAGGGCCGCCGCCAGCGCTGCCGCCGCCGGTTGGTTCCCAGACGGGTGCGACGACCGTACCGATTACCAGGTTGCGACTGCGAACGCGATCAGCGAGCGATTCCAATTCAGCATCGGTAGCATCGATCGAGACGTGAGGCGAAAATAGGAACAGGTCGACACCATCGAACTTGCGACCATCTACCTCGGCCGCCGCCGTCAGATCAAGCATTTCATCCAGTTCAATGACGGGGTTCTCGTCATCGTCACCCTTGCCGACGACCCCCGGCCAGCCGGCATTGTGAAGTTTCGGATACGCGTGGGGATGATCAGTCATGAAACGGGATGGCCTTATTCAATGAAGTCATGAATCGTTGGTAGCGAGGTCGCGACAGCATACCAGAACGCTACCCGTTAATAGGTCCGCGACGCGTCAACCGATCGACGCTTTACCCACCCAGTCTTGGAGCACTGTTGGGATTCCGATCGATCCATCAGCTTTCTGATGATTCTCTAAAATGGCGATCATGGCCCTGCCAGTAGCCACCGCCGTTCCGTTGAGCGTATGGACGAAATGCGTTCCCTTTTCGCCGGTCTTCTTAAACCGAACGTTGAGTCGACGGGCTTGATAATCCGTGCAGTTGCTCGTGCTGGTAACTTCACCCCACGAGCCACCTTCGCCACGTCCGGGCATCCAGGCTTCCAGATCATATTTGCGATAGGCCGGTCCACCGAGATCGCCGGTCGCGGTGTCGATCACGCGATATGGAATCTCGAGTGCATCAAAGATCTCACACTCGAGTGTTCGCATTTCGTCATGCAGGGCATCGCTTTGCGCGGGGGTGGTGAACGCAAACATTTCGACTTTGGTGAATTGATGCACTCGATAGAGTCCTTTGCTTGCACGACCCGCCGCACCGGCTTCGGTCCGAAAACAGTGACTCAAACCACAAAACTTCAGTGGTAGTTCCTCATCCGAAAGCACTTGTCCCGACAACATTCCACCGAGCGTGATTTCAGCCGTCGCGACCAAGTTCAGTTCCGTGTTTTCGATGCTGTAGATTTGCGTTTCGGGACCACGCGGATTGAAACCAGTGCCTTGCAGCACACTCGTGAGAGCGACATCAGGTGTTGAGACGGGCGTGAAACCTTTTTCCACAAGATGCTTGATGGCGAACTGTTGCAAAGCGAGATCAAGCAGGACGGCATCGCGTCGCAAAAAATAGAATCCCGAACCCGCAACGCGAGCTCCGCCCTCGAAATCCAACAGGTCGTGCTGATCGCAAAGTTGGAGGTGGTCCTTCAGTTCAAAGTCAAAACTGGGTATGCCGACTTTGCCACGAGACAACTCCACGGCGTCATCTTCGCCACCCGCAGGCACATCCGGATGCGTCAGGTTGGGAATGATTGCCTGCAATGCATCGATCTGCGAGTCAAGCTGGTCGTGTTTTTCGGCGGCTTCATCCTTTTGACGACGGAGCTCGCGACCTCGCTCGATGAGCGCTTGTCGCTCGTCGGCATCCTTGGCCGTTTTGATTTGCTTGCTGGTCTCGTTTGCCTGACGGTTGAACGCCTCGGCCGATTGCAGCGTTTCGATCCGCTCCTTCTCTAATTTGCAGATCGACTCCACATCGACGGTCACACCACGCCGCGCGGCATTGCTTGCGACCTGATCAGGATGAGCCAAAATGAACTTACGATCGAGCATAGGCAATTCAACTTTAGGAGAACGTTCGCGTAGCGTAGCGGATCGCTCCGGCCTCGCGAATCATGGTCTTCTAATCCAATTGCTCTGATTAGTTGGCTGCAGCAACGAACAAACAGTCGCTACGCTTTTGAATATGACTTCGCGCAAAGATCTTCCCGAATTTCGATTGTCGATCCGCGTGCCGTATGGTGATACCGATGGTCAACGACGGGTGCATCATGCCAATTACTTGCATTACTTCGAGAGAGCTCGCGTGGAGATGTTGCGGTCGCTGGGCCGCGACTACAAATCAATTGAGGATGAGGGCCTGTACCTTGTTGTCACTCAAATGAACGTTCGGTATCACCGCCCAGCGGATTTTGATGATGAATTGACGGTTACGACTCGCGTGACCGATCTGGGGCGTGTTCGCATGCGGCACGCTTATGCGATTCATCGGGGCGAAGACCTATTGGTCGACGCGGATTCGACGATCGCCTGCATCAATCAGCAGGGCAAACCAGCTCGGTTGCCGTTTTAGGTTTGCCACGGCACGACGGCGTATGCCGGATACTTCGGAGGACGCTGTGGCACGATGGGAACGTGCCTTGCTGTTTTGGTCGAAATTAGTTGACCGCCACGCGCTTGAACGCGACGACTTCCGCGTCGACGTGGTAATCATTGACCGCTTGCTGCACCGTCTTTGTATCGTCGAGTGCGTAAAACTGACTCAGTAAGCAACGCTCCTGGTCGAGCAGTGTGTTGTCGGCGATGAAACGATCCATTTTGCCGGGGACAATCTTGTCCCAGATCTTCTCAGGTTTGCCTTCGGCTTTGAGTTGAGCCTTGATGTCTTCTTCAGCGGCGGCGAGAACTTCGGGCGTCAACTGACGCTTGCTCGCGTACTTCGGCACGTTCTTCATGGGTTTGCCGAGATTCTCTCGCTCGTTCAACTCGTTCTCACCCTGAATTTGAGCCTGCAACGCTTCGGTTTCTTTCTGGACGTAGTCTTCATCAAACTCATCCGGGTGCAGGATGACCGGCTTCATCGCGGCAACGTGCATGGCAACACCGCGAAAGAACTGATCTGCATCCGATTGACCACCATCTTTGT
>JBCCJB010000112.1:0-10334 GCA_039028015.1 Planctomycetota bacterium | reverse complement strand
GCGACTGCGGTGGGCTCTGAATCGATGTTGCCAATTGACATCGGTTCCGAGTTGAAGACGAACACCAATGGACTCGCCTGCCCGAGCGACGACTCGCACCAGCACGAATCGAATTGCTGACGATCTGCCAGCGTTTGGACGCGTGGTCGGTGTGCTGCAAACCCACAATCGAATCAGTACGGATGACGCGAGGCGATTACGTGACGCCGCAGAGCAATTGGTTCGCGCGGAGCTACCGCGCCGAAATCAAACTGCGCAAATCAGCAAGCCTCTGGTTGAATCCAAACAGGCGCCGACACCAAGGCGTCGTATTGAATCAGCAACCATTCCAACGGCGGAACTGGTTGCACCGGCATCATCACAGAAACCATCGCTCGCGCGAGTAACCGCCGATTTTCTGGCCGATCACAACATTCGCTGGGGTGAAATTGTTGCGGGCATTCTGATTGTGACCTGTTCCATCGGGCTGGTGATCAGTCTTTGGAACACCCTGACAGCACTCCATCGCGTCGTTCCAACGATCATTTTCATTACCGCTGATGCTGCCGTGTTCGCTGCCGGGCTGTACACGATGCGGCGATGGAAAATCCGTCACACATCGCGGTCGATTCTGATCATTGCCACGCTCTTGGTGCCATTATGCGTGCTCGCTGGATTATCGGCCGCTGGCATCCACACCGATGCCGCCATGGACGCCACGGTCTCGCTCACCGACCCGTTGACGATCGTCACCATTGTTGTCGGAGCAATTGGGTGCAGCAGTTTGTTATTCTCTTCAGACTGTCACTTGGTGGGACGTCCAGACGCTCCAAGGCTGACCGCCATCGTCGTTGCTCCGACCGTCATGCTTCCCCTGTTGCCGGCATTGGTTCGCAGCTTTGGTGCGTCAGCAACATGGCTGACGGGCATCGCCATGTTCTGTTCAGGCATGTCACTGTTGTGGCATCAACGTCGATCTTTGAGGCAAACGCGGCAGTCGACATCCCGCCCCGAAAAGTATCACGCCCGTGAGTACTTTGCTAATCAACGTTTGATTCACTTGATTGCCGCTGCCAGCGCGTCGGCCCTAATGGGTTTCGCCGCCGTGCTCGTTCATGACGCGGGCGCGAACACATGGATGGGATTGGCGATTGCTTCAGTCCCGTTTTGGGTCGCCGTTGCGATTGGCAACCTGTGTGACGCTAGGGCGAGAATCAGCCCGTCGGAAACGAGCTCGCTTGATGCGTCTCGATGGATCGCGATGACGGTTGGTGTGTCCGTTTGCGTTGGGCTCGCTTTGCTTTGGCTGCCCGCTCTGACACGGATCGACTGGACTTGGATGCTCGGTGGCATGTTGGCGATATGCCTCACGCTCGCGGCTTTCTGGTTGCGCCGGTATCAACACTTGCCGGCGGCACTCATCGGTCCGATCGGTCTTGCTGCAACGGTTACATCCCCGTTTTGGTGGGATGGTTTGGCTTGGAATGAAACGGCTTGTTGGCGGAGCTTCGTTGGCGAGGCACCTTTGATTGTGTCGGCCGTGATCGCCATCGCATTCGCCCTGGGATTTCGACTGACCCGATCGCGAATCAATGCCACGCTCGCGATTGCATTTGGTGGATGGTCGGTAACGCAGGCGGCGATCGTTTTGGTCAGCTCCACCTGTGTTTTGAGCGTCTTCGGTCTCTTGGGAGACGACACCGCCTTTGGAGGCTTCAGCGAAACAGCGGCGTTGATTGTGATGGGCATCGCCGTCGTGGTCTCACTTTCAACCACGCCTTGGAATGCCAAGGCAAGTTGGATGATTCCAGCGGGGCTAACATTCATGGGTCTTTCAATCTTTGATGTGTCAACGCCTCTCGATTCGATCTCCCGACAATCGTTTAGCCCCAACATCATTGTGATGCTTCAGACGGCGTTGCTGGCGGCATCGGGAGCCATCACAGCGGTTTGGTGCCTGCGGTTTCAGGGCGTCTTGCCGAGCTGGCAACACTTTGGCAGCAATAACCAAACGCGGCTTGGAATTGGTTTGCTCAAGACCAGCAGTCTCGTGTTGGCTTGCGGTGTAACGGTCATCGTGACAGCGTGGAACGGCATCGCATTGGTCGTCAACGATGTCGCGCCACTGCCATGGTCGCACGCCAGCGTTTGGCTTGCGATTGCGACCATCATCGCCGCAGCAATTCACACACGCTGGCGTGATGTTGCGGGTGATCCTCATGTTTGGATCATCGGATGGTTGACGATGCTTGCCAGCGCTATGGGTTGTTTGCTTGCTCAATCGTGGATTGATGTCGATGGAAGTGGACAAATCATTGCTTTGACAACAATCGCCCTGGGCATTTCGATTTGCGTCCGTAATCAACCCGCCGCGAACCGGATGAGATTTGGTTCGCTTGGTTTGACGCTGATTTTCTCATTCGTGCTTTTGACCAAGCACTGGTGGGCGGCGATCGTTCTTGGTGAATCGCCCACAACGCTTGTCACGTTGATCATCGCGTGCTGGTGGTGTGTGGCCGCTTGGATGATCTCGAACGAAGCAAGAGTCAATCTCAATCACAAGGATCAACAAGCTAGCTTTCGCGTGCTATCGGCCATCCTGGTCGCCGCCTCGTCAGCAGTTCTCGCTCCAGCTTGGTTGTCCACGCACCCGTTGGTGTTGTGGCAGGCAACGATGCTGGGCTGCCTCGTCCACGCCATAATGGTCGTAGCCAAGACTACTCGGGCACATCAACGCGGCGATATCGACAACGGCATTCTGACGCGCATCACTGAGCATTCTGGCTTGAGATTTGATTGCGGCTGGACAAGCGTGGTGATTATCGTCATCGGTATCGGCGCCATTTGGCAGGTAATCATTGGGGACACAAATTGGCCTTGGACGATGCCGCTCGGCGTCTTTGGAATCGCGGTCCCTTGGGTTGCCTTTGCGGCTGGATGGTTGACGTGTCATGGGCACCTCAAGTGGACGCATCGATGGACCACAATCGCGAGTTTTGCCGCCGGGTGCCGACTTCAGGATCGCAGCCTCCTTGCGAAACTGGCCGACCTCTTGCCATGGTGCTTGCTGTTATCGTCAGGCCATATCGCGGCGTTTGCGAGCAATCTGATTTCCGTCGATCCGACAGTCGTTTTGGCTGCTTCTTGGTTGCTCACATTAACGGTTGCTTGGTTCCGCGTCTTTGCCAACGGCCAAACCGGTTGTCGCGAATTAGCCATCGCGCTGGGTGTGGCCCTACCAGTCTTTGCGATCATTTCCTCCGGCGGCCTTGCCGTCGCTGCGGACGCAAGTTGGTGCTGGATTGCCTTCCTGTCGATGGTTTTGACGGGCATCGGCACGATCCGCCCGGGTCCGCTGCGGCGAATTGGGCAGCTGGTCGTCTTGAGTCTTGGCTCACTCGTGTTGGCATGGATCGGCCAGCGGTTTCAGCTGAGCGGCATCGTCAGTACCAGCATCTGGTTGACCATTTGGGCGATTTCCTGGGGAGTAACTGGCGTTTTTGTGCCAGAGCGTCGGCAATTGATCGCTGCCTGGGATCGTCTTGCTGATCGTGAAGCGATAACAATGGCGGGGATCGGATGGCTGACCACGATCACGCTGCAACGCGTTGACGCAGAATGGATCGGTTTCGGAGCCACGCTGGCTTGCCTTGCCGTTGCAACCGTGGTTTGGTCACTGCCTCATCTCAGCAAGGCCAGCCGCAATATCAAAACACTTCGTTGCACTGGAGACAGACGGAGCCGATTGATACAGCTGATCTTGCGACTTGTATGTTGGCTAACCGCGCTCAATCTGATGCAAGCGATTGTTTGGACGTCGCTTGCTTGGCAGGAACCGAGTCAATCGCGAGTCCCGGTGATTTGGAACCTATCAATCATTGGTTTTCTTGCCATCACAATGTTCTGGCTTGGATCTTGGCCGGCATACAAACCTTCGATTGTGCGATCCGTTCGGTGGATTGGTGTCCATATCGCGCTCATCACGATCGCGGGCTTTGCGTTGCTGCTTCATTCCGGCCCCTTGTTTTGGTTGCCCGCCGTAATGCGCCTCTTGATCGCATCGATCTTGGTGGCAGCGACCATGTTGGCGATGGTTTGGCGAACTGCGGACTCAACGTTGATCCAACAATGGCGATTATCGCTCTATCGTGGCGGCATCACCGCATCGGTGACCGCAATCGGTTGCTTGCTGGCGATGTTGTGTCTCGAGCTGATCATGCGCGAGGAAAATGGATTGCCCGATGTTCCGAGCACTTTGGTCGTGGTGGTCGCGATCATGTTGGGTGTCATGGCGGCGTTGTCCGCGATCTTTGCCATTTGGACCGGTCCGAATCGCAAGATCGAAGCAAGTCATTGGTTGACCCAGTTTCAATGGTCGGACTCCCGACGACGACTTCTCGTGCATACATCGCAAGCGGTCGCGATGTTGGCGTGGGGGCACACGGCCCTTTGCCGACCCGAGCTTGCCTCGCTGGGATTGAAGACCCTTTGGCCGTATCTGGTCCTTGTCATCGCATTCGTCAGCGTGGGAATCACCCAGTGGGCGATCCGTCGTGGTGATCAAGCCATCGCTGACGCCATGCGTCGTACCTCGTTGTTTTTGCCATTGATTCCGGTGATCGGTTTCTGGATTTCTGGCATGTCCTGGATGGGCAACTCGCCGATCGGAGTCCAAGAATGGCGATTTGGTGGCGATGGCGTCGGCTATGCTCCCGTGTTGCTTTCGGCCTCGTTGGCATACGGATTGATGGCGTGGAGATGGCGTCAACGATTGCCGCTGATCGCCACGGTGGTGCTCGCCAATGCAGCGTTGTGGATCGGGTTGGCTCAAACACCTGGCTGGGGATTTCTGATTCATCCTCAAGCTTGGCTCATTCCTCCCGCGGTGTGCGGACTCGTCATCGCGCATTGGCATCGGCACCGGATGAATGCCGACTTGCTATCTGGAATCCGATACGGCAGCACGCTTGTGATTTACCTTGCCAGCACGGCAGACATGCTGCTATCCGAAATTGGACGCATACTCTGGGGACCAGTGGTGCTGATTCTGTTGGCACTTATCGGCATGGCCGCCGGTGCCGCCCTTCGCATCCGCCCTTTCTTGGTTTTGGGCGTTGCCTTCGTGTTCCTGGGCACCGTGAGCATGATTTGGCACGCGGGCCGCGCCATTGACGCGGTGTGGCCGTGGTGGGCATTTGGTATCACCACCGGTCTGCTCTTGATGACCGGGTTGGCTCTCATCGAGCGCCACAAAACGGCGTTAACGGGAGCGATTTCGTTCTGGAAACGATTGTCATGATCTGTAGCAAACAATCGACTCCAAACCTTTCTCAGCGATTCGGGCAGCCGAGCAAGTGATAGTATCGAAATCAATCGAACAATTTGAGGTTGCCGGTTCCAAGACGTATTGGTCTTCGCAAGTTGTCGCCGAAGTCGAATTCTGGAGTAACTGCTGGCGTGGCGTCTTCAGGTGTCGAGGCGATTTGCTCGACATCAATCGTTCCCAAGGTCAGATCGGAAGCGTCTGCCGTTTCGGATTGGCTCAGCCAAGACATCGCTGTGATGTTGGGATGCATCGACAATAAGCTGTTGTTGCGATTCGTATGCGGAGACAACAATTCAACATCATCGGCGTTCATGACATATGGGATCTCGCTCGCATCGCAAGCACCAGCGTCACATCCGCCCGACGAGCCGCAGTCATCGCAGCCACATTCCGAACGTTTCTTTGGTGTCCATTTGTATTCGCATTTGGGACACTCAATCGTGTCATTTTTTAAGACACAGATTCGTCGAGCTCGCGCGCCATTGTGAACACAGTTTGTGCATCCCACGCCATCACAACTCGCACATCCGGCTTTCTGTCGAGAGCCTGGGTTTTGCCATGGAAAAACAACTCGTGGAATGCAAATCACTTTCGATTCGACGTCAAAACATGGCTTTTCATCATCGACCAACTTGGCTTCCAATTCACAACAATGATCGCACGCGGGACAGCGGCTGCAACAACCCGTCTGATCGAGGCATCGACCCGACAGCGGTGAAGCAGCCTTGACCCTCACCAGCGAAAGAGATGAAAGGATTACTAAGGTCGACATCACTGCAACGGCGTTCTTTGTTTGGATATGAATCATGGTTTGTCAAAATGGACGGGGGTTGTTATCTCGAAAAAACGGAACGCCGGTTTAGAAATCGATCATGTAACGCATGCCGAGCAGCGAGAAGTCGCCGTCGACTCCGTTGAGACCCGGCCCGCCAGCGATGTTTTCTCCCGCGTCGTCGATATCACCCCAACCGATGTTGGTCTGCAGTTTCGAATACGCGGTCCAGTACCAATTGGCGACGGCTGTGATCATGTGCCCGTCACCTCCCTGGATGTCTGAATCGGTCAGGTCCAGATAGTCCAATCGGACGCCCAGTCCGAGTGCTCCCCAGCCCGTGCCTGTCCCTCCACCGCAGCGGTCAACGACAAAGAAATTCTCAAATGGTTTGACACGATCGATCGTGCCGACGCGCTGCTTCAGGGGAATGTGCTCGCCGGTGACAAAGTAGTGCGCAAAGATGTAACCGCCATGAAAGAACAAGTCATCGCCAATGAAGCCACCGAACGGATCTCGCTGAACCCAATTGCCAAAGTACTCACTGGTTAGCTGAAACGCTCCGATGTTGAGCATCATTTCATAAGCAAGCTGTTCGTAATTCTGAGCACCCAGAATGCGGCCCGTGTTCCACCAGCGTTCGTTGCTTCGCGCGGCGGGACGCGTTCGAAATCGGGCTTCATTCGCGTTGTCATCGTCGTCGACCGTTCCGTCACCATCGACCGTGTTGACGCTGCCCGCGAGGGCGAGATGCAAATAGCCACGCCCGCCACTGATCTCGTCGTACCACGGACTGGCGGAGACCCGGCCGTACAAACCGCCTTCATCAAAATCACCGCGATAACGTCCGTCGCGGTTAATGTTCTCAAGCAAGAAAACACCGTACTGCCAGTTAAGCGAATCATCATCGGTATGGCCGTACATGCAGGCACCCAGCCGACGCGCGTCTTCATTGAAGGTTTCCACAGCGAGCGGTCGTTCGGAAAACACGTTGTGCCGACTGCTGTTGAGATGGTCCAAACCAATCGGCCGCTTCTGATTGCCGATGAGCAAAGTTTGATTGTGCGGTAGTCCGTTGAAACCGAGATACACATCTTTCATCTCAGCATTGGACGGATTGTTGAAATCAAGTTGCATCCGCCAGAGCATGTTGTTGGGCACGGTACCGGAAAACTCCATTCGAATGCGTCGAAAGTCCCAGCGGTCTTCAGGGTCTTCGCCTTCAAGCGTGGCAATGCCGTCATCAGCTTCGAAGAAACTCCATTGGTCCAAGTGCACACGGCCATTCAGTTTGAAGGTGGACTTCTTGGCTTTGGCCTCTTTTTCTTTTTGAGCCTTCTTCGCCTGTGCCTCGAATTCTTTCTCCAGTGCTTCCAGTCGTTCTTTCAATGCTTTGAAGCCGCTGTCGGAAGATATCTCGTTGTCTTCGGACACCTCTGTGCCACCTTCATTGGCTGGCTCCATCGTGCCGCCCAATTCGATGGGCGGTTCCGGCAATATTTGATTGCTCTGAATCGCAAAATCTGCGGTATCATCCGTTTGCAACATCACAAAGCGATCGCTTGGCATGACATCGGTTGCAGACCCAAGCGGTTCAAAGATGATCGGTGGAAGATCAAGGTCATCCGGATTGCCGGCATGACCAGGCGTGGGCAAGCCACACAAGAACGCGGTAATGCAAATCAACGTGCACACTCGACTTCCACGCCATTGGTGAAATGAGGCACATAAGGTCAAACTTGACAAGAGAACGTCCCTGTTCGAATCCGGCATGAAGCTCAAAGCTCAGCTCAGTCGTTTACGAAAATGGCTCTGTTGAGCGGTCCATCCGTCTCAACAAAAGCGTCCTTCAGCATCGAATTAGGATGCTTTTCGAACATAGCGGTGGTGAGGAATGAATCGGATGTTCACTAGAAAACAATTAGAGCGGGGGGGGGCGCTACGACGGTTAGATTCTGATTTGGTTACCCAATCGGCAGGCTTTAACGGCCTTGTTGTCTTGACGCGTCACGTCATGCCCTCCGAAACCAATAGAACTGCGAGGCCAATAGAAAACGCGAGCACATCAAGTTGATGGCCGTGAAGAGGGAATCATTGGATAGATCGATGATTGCTTCGCGATGCGAAATTGCCTACGTTTCAAATCTGGCAGGTTGTTTCGGTAGCCAAGGCGGTGCCAAAAGCCGTAACAACAATGGGCAAGCGGCGGTTGCGCGAGCGATATCGATACTGAACCACACGGATCGAGCCATGACCGACAACGATGAACTGTTCGAAAAACTGGGTGGCGAACTACACCTGAAGAAAGTCATCGAGGATTTCTGCTTTCGAGCTTTCCAAGATGCTGAGTTGGCTCCGTACCTGGCTGATATCGATACGGAACAGCTCGGCACGCTGCAGTACCAATTTCTGGCAGCCGCATTTGATGGTCCGTTCGAGTACACGGGAGCCGAACTTACGGCCGCTTTCGCCGGACGTGGGATTCACGGACCGCAATACGCTCGCGTGTGTGGTCATTTCGCCGACGCGATGGAAGCCCACGGGATTGAGCCTCATTTGATCGATCAAGCTCTTGGTCGGCTGGCCATCTACAAAGATCGCGTGACGGGTGACACCAACGTGGACGGCTGATGCCGTGGACGGTGACGGACACGCAGTGCCTCGAAAGCGTTCTGACTATGGGACTGTTCAGAATGCCACCCAGTCGGGTGTCATGTGATATCCTGACGATTCCGATTAACGCTCAAGCCTAACTGAACAGCGCCACTTTGGATTAGCCGTTCGGCGTTAGCCGCGGTTTTCTCGGGCTAAACCGTGGCTAGCGCCAAGACGGCTAATACGCTCGGTTATGCCATGAATCACTGTGTTTTCCATCCAAAGTGGCGCTGTTCAGCTAAGTGCCACCTGCGGAGCTGGCGATGAGCTGTCTTCCTATTGGAATTGGTCTGATGACTTGCAATCGTTTGTTGGCATGCTGGCTTTGTCTTGGATTGATGTCGGCGTCGGGACTGGCTCAGACCGTTTCACGCTTTTCCGCCGAGTACATTCCCAAGAACGCGCTCTTAGCGGGTTACGTCCCCGTTGACGAAATCCTGAAGAAGCCCGAGATGGATTGGATGCCACTTGAGATTGCCCAGGCGTCGATCATGGAATCCATCGGGATTGACGTCCTGACCCTCAAACAAATCACCGTCGTGATTGGGATGCCTGGGCCAACCGGTCCTTTGGCAGGTGCCGTCATCGAGTTCTCCGAAGATGTCGACCCCACCGACTTCAAGGCCGAATTGATACAGGGCGATGGTCCCATCGATGTCAACGGCTTGTCGGTTTATCCGATCGCGGGCTCGCCCGGTGCGGTTCTTCACATGAAGGATTCTCGCACCATGGTGATCTCAATGGGTGGTTATTTGCCCTCGATCCTAGAAGCAGCCCAAGCCGATCCCAAAATCGATCGCGGTCCTTTGCCTGATCTGGTCAGCGGCCTTGAGAAACGGGATGGCATCACGATCGTTGGCGTCCTCGGTCCCGTTCGTCCCATGATCTCCGGCATGCTGCAACAGGGAGCCACAGAACTCCCGCCGCAGCTGCGAGGTTTGATCGATCTTCCCGACTTGATTGATGCCATCATGATCAATTCAGACTACGGGGTTTTGTCCGGCGGCATGAGTGTGTCCGCACTGTGTGTTGACGAATCGGCCGCTGAACAGATGAAAGCCACGATCGTTGAATCACTCCAGTACGGACGTGACTTCGCGATGGCTCAACTGCAACAAGATGGCACAATCAAAGAAGGGCCAATCGGCGACGCCACCCGGAAATACATCCAGCGAATCGCCGCCAAAGTGATTGAAGCACTCACGCCGATGCAAAAGGGACGTGTGGTGAAACTGGATGCCGACGCAAACATCGGTAACGTGGGCATGATGGTTGGGTTATTGCTTCCTGCGGTCCAGGCAGCACGGGAAGCCGCTCGTCGCATGACGGCAAGCAATCATTTGAAACAGATCGGGTTAGCGTTCCACAATCATCACAGCGTGTATCAGCATTTGCCTGATCGAGCGATCCGCGACGAAGACGGCACGCCGCTGCTCAGCTGGCGCGTCGCACTGTTGCCATTCCTTGGACACCAAGATCTTTATCAGCAATTTCATCTCGATGAATCGTGGGACAGCCCTCACAATCGACAGCTGATCCAGCTGATGCCTGAGGAATATGTTGATCCGAGCGTGCCGGCCCAACTCGGAACCACCGTTTTTC
>JBCCJB010000111.1:0-10358 GCA_039028015.1 Planctomycetota bacterium | reverse complement strand
GTTTGGTGCTGTCACCCGCCAAGCTCATGCCAAAATTGTCCAACGTCAGTCCCTTATCGGGTGCTAAGCGAATCGCTTCACTGCAGGGATTGTTGAGGCTGCTATTTGGGCTCTTCAAAGTCAGCTTGATTGCGGGCATCGCCTTTCTCGCACTGCGTGGTCAACGGGATGCCGTGATGGGCCTGGCCGCGCTTTCGGTGCCCCAGATCGCATCGAAAATGTTCTCGATGTTGGTCGGCGTATGCCTATGGATCGGTTCCGGTTTATTCGTGTTGGCACTCTTGGAATACGTTTTCCAGCGGTGGAAGACTGAGCAGGACATGATGATGACCGACCAAGAACTCCGCGAGGAACTGAAAGACACCGATGGGGATCCGCAGGTGTCGGCGCGTCGGCGACAAGTGGCCCGACAAATGGCGATGAATCGACTGGGAAATGATGTGCCAACCGCGGACGTGGTTGTCAGCAATCCGACCGAGCTTGCCATCGCGATCAAGTACGACCCGACATCAATGCCAGCACCAATTGTCGTTGCGAAAGGATCGGGACTGATCGCGCAACGAATACGACGGCTGGCCCTTGAGCATGGCATTCCGGTCGTTGAGCGCAAACCGCTAGCGCAAGTGCTCTACAAGATTGTCGAAGTGGGCGACGAAATCCCAGCAGATCACTATCAAGCTGTCGCCGAAGTCCTACGCTACGTGTATCAACTGCAGGGCAAGTCGATCCCGACAGCGAATGTCGCTTAAGCCAACAACGTATTGATGCCAGATCTTCACCCAATCACACCGGATTTGTTTGCGTTTCTCGAAGAGCTTAGCGAGAACAACAACCGTGAGTGGTTCAACGCTAACAAACCACGTTATCAGTCCGATGTGCAGAACGCCGTCGTCGCCTGGATTGAGCAATGGGTCAAACCGCTGGCAAAAGCCGCCCCGATGCTATCGGTCATCCCGAAACGCTCCGGCGGCTCGCTGATGCGAATCTATCGCGATACACGATTCAGCAAAGACAAGACGCCTTACAAAACCAACGTTGGCATTTCGCTGCGACATCAAGCTGATGGCGACATTCATGCACCGGGTGTTTACGTGCATCTGGCCGCAAACGAATGTTTCATCGGTGCGGGCTGCTGGCGGCCACCGCGGCAAACACTCGCGGCCATTCGCGATGCGATCGATTGCGACCCCAAAGCATGGAGGCGAGCCCGCGATCAGAAACAGTTTCGCAACACCTTCACACTCGCCGGCGACAGCCTCAAAACCTCGCCGCGCGACTATGCCAAAGACCATCCGCTGATTGAAGACCTGCGACGGATCGATTTTATCGGCGTTGCTTCATTAACACGCGACGACATTTTGGCACCTGACGCCACCGATCGCATTGTCGACCATGTCAAGGCTGCCAGACCACTGATGCGATTCATCTGTGATGCCGTCGATGTGCCGTACTAAGTTCATTCCGATGACAACGACCCGGTTTGGAAGTGACGACGGCGTTTGGCTGCTCGATCACCGCGTCGTGTGATCCAGTGAAAGACAACGATCCCCAGGATCGAAATGGTGATGCCTATCGCGGCAATGCGTCCAATCAGTCGCACACCGATTGGGTCGGCTCCGGGGCTTCGGTTAGTTATGGACGTGGCGATGATTAAAGGAGCGAATTGCTTCGTCTCATAAGCATCCATTAACTCAGATTCATAGCTCCACAAGCGGTAGAAAAAACCTTCGATCATCACTGGCGTCACCGACTCTCCCGCAACCGCATCCTTGCCATCAGTCCCACGCAAGAAATCCGGTAGCGTTGGGCTAACGAGACTAAACGGATAACGGCTCGACATCTCAACGAGATCGCCCTCGTCGGTTTTCAATTGCAGTTGCACGTCTCCCAAGTCACCGATCGCATCAATTTGAAAGTAGTCATTTCGTCCCGCTTCGATGCGTCGCGACGGTGAACCAATCGCAACGCGGGTCCAACGCACCGTTTCAAGCTTGATCTGAATCCAACGAAGAACAAAATCCTTGGGTGATCGCAATAAAACGATTGGCTTTGTCGGCGTGATGTCTTTTGACAGCGATGCCAAGGCATCCGGCTGGCGTGCTAACTTCGCAGAAGCACCGATAAGTGGATAAAAAACAGACGCATCATCAGCTGATAGGGGAAGCCGATTACGGGAAACGATCTCAGGCAAACGACTGATATCGACTCCCAATTGGGCCAGCACATCCAGCTCCGGGATCTCTGATTGAGCGGGACGCCACTTGGCACGACCACCGACGACGATCGTGGTGGATGCTGCTGAGGGATCAGCATCGCTATCTTCAGAAGCCAATAACTTCTCGCTGGAGCGTCGCACGAGCACACCCAACAAATCGATCGTATCGCCCGGCTTCGCGCCACTTGGCAGACCTTTCACAACAACATCAACAATCCTTGATTCATCCGTGACCAGCCGGACGCGTGACACCATGTCCAGATCGAGCAGATCGCTTAGCGGTGCTGCAACGGGAACGGTCGTCACGATTTGAATGGAGCCCGAAATCGCAACCGCATCGCCAATGACGGGTGGCTCATCAGATGCCTCAATTCGATTTCGCAACACATCCGCTGAAATCCGGTTCACCCGGTAGACCAATTTCGCGAGGTCAGTCATCACCGCATCCTCGGATCGCAACCTCTCAGGTGCTGGCAGATCAATTCCTTCCAGATCGGCTTGGTCAAACGCACCCAAAAGACCAATTAACGATTGGCCCGGTGCCGTTTCCACCATCAGGCAGTTGTGCAAGACAAACCAGCAAAACGTGAGCACGAAGCCGCGCACCATGCCGCGCGATTTGCAACGCAAACGGCTCGTAACGCGATGACTCATTCTGGCAGCGTCACCGTTTGTCGATGTCGTAAATCTCTTGCACGACGAATCTGACGTTCGGAACGTCGCATCACCCAAAAACCGAAAGTCAGACCACACACACCCGTCAGCAGCAAGATCATCCAAAACCGATCCATCATCCCATTGCGGGTGAGCGTCGTTGGCCGTGCGTCACCGACGTTTGCACGTGCCGACGGCGGCGTCTCGATGTTGGGATGACCATTCGACTTAATCGCGCTGATGTGACCAACAATGACGGGAGTCAGCTCAATGCCAAGTTCGGAACGATACGACAAGCGTTTGAGATACTCACCCGAGATTCGAATTTCGGGTAACGGCGGAACCACATCAACAATCTCATCGTCGTCGGACAATAAGGCAGACATCGCCTCGGGCAAATCCGGAACGATCACCAACCAGGGACGATCGACACCGGTTAAGGGACGCATCCAGAGATTGAGATACTGATGGATTGCGAATTCGTTCTCGCTCGCGCGAATCCGTTGCACTCGTACCAACTCGCCCTCGGCGGTCAGCGACTGTCCGCGGTAGACCTCGGGCTGCTGCAAAAGTGGTAAGACCGCAGCGGTTGGTCCGACGGGCATTTGAGCCGACAGCTTGCGATGCAATTCGAGCGACGCGGCTAAGCCCGGTAGATCAGCGGCACGCCAAACCGAGCCATCAATCGCCCGATCAATCAACGACTTTTGAATCGCCAGAACGGTCCCATCGGAAACTTGCGGCGACGCATCCATTTCGACGCTTGGAATGTCGCGGCCGTTGACTTGCACGGCAGGATCAAACGAATCTTGCAAGGCAGGATCAAACTGGCCCGTTTCAATCCAATTGCGAAGCCATTCTTGCTGTTGCACAACGTCAGCAGCAGCAATCTTGCGTTGATCCTCCGCTGCGATCGCCCCCGGCGACAGAACACGCCCTGGGCGATCTACTTGTACAGCAGACGAAGACGCGGTGACCGCCCGAGCTGAAGAGTCAGGCTGTGTGTTTGGTAGCCGGGTGCTTGGTCGCTGCTGAGCATCCACAGCACCCATGCGTTCCGATTGACTCGGGCGGCTGACGCTGACCGGCGTCATCGGAGCCGGAAAAAAAATCTCGTAAACATCAGTCCGTGAGGCCTGTCGCATCACCACCAGGACTAACGCTAACACGATGATCAATCGCACTACGCGACGCCACGACGACATGGCCGGAACGCTCCGACGCCCGCGTGCGTATAAACTATCCTGATTGAGTTGATTGGGGATTCGCATGGCCGTCGGATTATACCATCGCATGATGATTTGACGGCTAATCCCTGCGTCGACTGACCACCATGGATCGCTTGCGACCCACATCAGGCCGCCTTAGGCTAAGCCGTCCCGCGCCTAACTAGACAGTAACACTTTGGATGGGAAACACCGTGATTCGTAGTATTCTCGAGCGTGTTAGCCGTTTTGGCGCTAGCCACGGTTTAATCCGAGAAAACCGCGGCTAACGCCGTGCGGCTAATCCAAAGTGGCGCTGTCCAGCTAATCGTCTCTCGTCCGCCGATCATTTGATTCCTCATGCTCAACCGCATTGATTCGTCTGCTCGCGAAACGTTGATCTCGCATCCGCAACGACTCATTGAGCAAAGAGATCATCGCGACGGCACCCTTGCGACGATTCGCGCTGCGCTGCCAGTGACGATCGCGGCCGTAATGATCGTGCTCTCGCCCAATTGGGCCCACGCCGATGGCGAGCCCGCCGAAAGCTTTCTCAAGCAATTGCGAGCGGCCGGATTACACGATCAAGCGATCACCTATCTGGATCGCTTGGACCGCTATCCCGGTGTCGACGCTGAACTTCTCTCCGCGGTGGCCTTAGAGAAAGCACAAACTCACATCGATTCGATCATCACGGCAAGAACAGCATCGCAACGTGACCAAGCATTCGATGCGGCAATGGAACAACTACAGGTCTTTCTCAAAAAGAAGAACCACCCGCGTGCTTCGGAAGCGCAAACCCAGTTGGGCAAATTGCAAATGGTGCGTGGAGCTCAGTTACTTGCTGGCGACCAAGACGATGCCGAAAAGGCCGCTCGGCAGTCATTTCTAGACGCCGCCAAGACGTTTGATGCCATCATCGAAACACTCCGGGGAAAGCTGTCGTCGATGCAGGGTGCTCGCATTGACCCCAAAAAGGAACCAGAGAAAGCGGCCCAGCGCGATCAGTATCGATTCGAGTTCTTGCAAGCTCAAGTCAATGCCGGTGAGGCACGACTTTCGGCGGCGGAAACATTTCCCAATCCTCAAAAGAACGCCAAGAATCTTCTAACGGAAGCATTGGATCGCTACACCGACCTAAGTGAGAAATACGAAAAATACGTGCAAGGTGCATCAGCGTTCTTTCCGCGCGGACGTGTCGAGCAAATGCTTGGTCAAAAAGAGAAAGCGGTTGAGTCCTTCACTCGGATGCTCGAACAACCCGATGCCGATGATCTTCGTCCCGCAAAGATTGGGGCGACGATCCGTTTGATGGAAATGGAACTTGCAAAGAAGCCGCCGAAATTTAACGAGGCTTTGAAACTGGGAGAGGAATTCACAACCACCGTCCGACCCAATGAGCGATCGCTGCCAGCGGTCCAAGATCTTCGGCTGGTCATGGCCAAGGCTCACCTAGCCAACCGTGATGCCAAGTCCACCAAACCACCGCAAAAGAAACGCGCGACGGCGGAAGCGCGCAAACTGCTGCTGGAAGCAAAAAAGTATCCCGGCGACCACATCAAAGACACTGAAGCCTTGCTCGCCGACATGGGTATTTCGGCGACCGATGAAGCCGATGTCCAGCTTCCCAGTGCAACCGATGACCCCGAAAGCTTTGACGCCGCGTTGGCGTCGGCTCGTGAATTATGGACAGGAAGCGAATCACTTCAAAAACAAGTAACTGCACTTGAAAAAGCGAATGCCGCCAAGGATGAAATCCAGCGCGTGGAACAATCGTTGACCGAGATTCGCGGCGACGCAATCACACTGCTGCGTCGCGGGTTATCGATGATTGATGGCAAGACGCGAACAGAAACAGCCAACGAAGCCCGGCAACTGCTCACCTATCTTTTATTCAGCCAAGACCAACTTTGGGAAAGCCATGTCGTTGGCGGTTTTCTGGCTCGAACGTCACCCGGAACGGATGCAGGATTACGGGGCGGTCTGCTGTCGCTATCGTCACTGCAAAAACTGATTGGGGACGAAGCGGTCGATCGACTCATGCCCGAACTCGAGTCGCTGGGCAATTACCTGGCAACGACTTGGCCGGAAGATCCCAAGGCGGCGATGGCCAAAGGCATTCTGATTCGCCTCGCACTGAGCCAAGATCAGTTCGACAAAGCCGCCAGGATGATCGACGAAATGCCCGCTGGTGCGGAGAAAAATTCGTTTCTTCGCATTCAGGGACAACTCAAATACCAGCAAGCCCGACAGTCGGACGACGACCAGGCGACCGAGACGCTAATGAAACAGGCAATCAGCGATCTTTCTTCCGGGTTTGAAAATCTCACCCTCGTGGCGCCCGCCGATCTGCAGGCGGCGCTTGTGTTGGCCAAAGCTCACTTGGCGGTCGATCAACCCGGTGCGGCGGTCCGCGTCTTGGAACATCCCAAGTTCGGGCCCGTGAAGCAGAGCAAGAACATTGATGCGCCTTCGGAAGGTTTCATGCCCGAGCTCTACCGGAAACAGCTTCAGGCTTTAGTCGGTCAAATGACGAATGCGGAGGGCGACACCGACAAACTTGTTCGTCGCGCCTCCAAAGCGATGGATGATCTGCGAGCGAGCGCGTCGGGGCCTGACGGCAAGCGACGTCTGCTGGCGATTTTTTTGTCACTCGCAACCGACATTCGTGAACAACTTGACAATGCGAATCCGCAACGCAAATCACAGCTGATCAAGGCGTTTCGCGTGTTCTTGGAACGCATCGCCGACAGCACCAAGGATCCGGCAACGCTCATGTGGGTTGGGCAAACCATGATGGAAATGGGCGAGTCGTCAATGCCGCCCGGCACGAACGTCGCCGCCGGTGAGGCCAAGGATTTGCTGACGATGGCCAGCGAAACATTTGAGAAACTGAAGGATTACCCCGAAGCGCCAAAAACCACTCCGTTCCTGTATGGCAAGACACTGCGTTTGTCAGGCGGCTATTCCAAAGCCCTCGACGAGTTTGAAGATTTGCTTCGAGCCAAACCAACCATGCTGGACGCTCAAATCGAGGCCGCGAGAACGTACGAGCAGTGGGCCGCGACCTTGCCAGCTAAATTTAAGGGCAACGCATACAAAGCTGCGTTGATGGGCGGCCGCCCAGGTGACAACAAGAAAAATGTCATTTGGGGCTGGGGCAAGATCAGCCAAGTGACGCAGCGATCACCACAATTCCGCGACGCCTTTTTTGACGCTCGCTATCACATCGCGCTGTGTCGTTTTCTTCAGGGCAAAGCCATTAACGACAAACGCGTGATCGAAAAGTCGAAATCGGACATCACATCGGTCGCCAACCTATTCCCAGAACTGGGCGGTCCCGAGCAACGTCAAAAGTTTGATGACCTGCTGAAACAAATCCAACGCGAGCTGGGTGAAGCACCTCAAGGGCTCCCCGCTACGCCGCCAGCCGAAGCACAAGCTGCCAATTAACCCGAACTGACCTAGCTTCCCATGACTTATCGTTACCGCATCGCTCCAGTCGTTTTGTGCCTCTTCGCAGTCACAGTCTTTGCACCAACGGCACTCGCACAAACCGATCGCTTGTTTCCCACCGACGGTGACATGGTGCTCGGCAAAATCAAGAGTGTCAGCAAGAGCGGTGTCGTTTTGACCGTCAGCGGAAAGGACCAAACCTTTCCCGCCGGAACCATCACGAAGATTCTATTCCAGGGCGACCCCACCGCGCTGACCGAAGGCCGTGAATCGGCTTTGGATGGTCAGTTTGATCAAGCCCTTGAAGAATTGCGAACGCTCAAAATCGATGACCTGCCCCGTGATGTCATCAAGGCGGATGCTCAGTTCTACATTGTGCTATCGCAGGCCAAACAAGCGCTGGCCGGACGTGGCGATTTGGCGAGCGCAGCGAAGTCGGCACTCAATTTTGCCCGATCGCAAAGCAATTCGTGGCGATTCTTTGATGTGGCCAAGCTGTTGGGTGATCTGGCAGCCGCGGCGGGCAATGCTGACCAAGCACTCAAGTATTATGGTTCGCTACGCAGCGCCCCATCGCCCGAAATGAAAATTCAGTCCGTGTATGAAACGTCGATGGTGCAATTGTCCAAAGGCGACATCGAGACGGCTCAAAAACAACTGCAACAAATTGTCGGTTTGAAAGTGACCTCCGCGGAATCGGTGCGTTTGAAAAACTTGGCCAAAGCAGGTTTGGCGGTCGCTCTGGCGCGTGGGGACAAGCAAGGCGAATCAAACCAACTGATCAACGAGATGATCGAGACACTCAATCCCGCAGACACGGTCGTTGCAGCACGCATCTACAACGCTCAAGGTGCCGCAATGGAAGCCGCTGGCGATGATGAAGGTGCCATCCTGGCCTACCTGCACACGCATCTGATGTTTTCTTCCGATGCGGAAAGTCACGTGCTGGCGCTGCGCCGACTCGCGGATTTATGGACGCGAGTTGGCAAGCCCGATCGGGCCGCGCAAGCACGCGGCGAGTTGCAACAGCGTTATCCAGGCCTGAGCGGCTAGCACCACCGTCGAATGGAATCGATGTATGCCGCGACGCCCCGCTTCAGCTGATCTCGCTCGATAAACTCATCAGTCGTGTGCGCTTGAGCGATATCGCCCGGTCCGAAGATGATTCGCTTTGACAATTGTTTCAGCATCGCGCCGTCGGTCGCATAGCCAACCGTCGTCGGCGTCGCATCATCGGTGTAGCCCGACGCGAGTTGACTCATGGCCTTGACCGACTCGCAATTAGGATCAGTCCATAGCGGTTCGCAGCGTCCGGTCACGGTCATCGTCACGTCCAATTCGTCAGCACGCTGCTGCAACGTCGCGATCAATCCATCCACATCCGTGTGCGGCATTGGGCGAAACGCCACCCACGCCTCACTTCGATCGGGCACGACATTGACAACGGTCGACGAGTCACGAAAACCAAAGTTCCAATTGATCGTCGGCACGTCAAACGCATCGTCATGCCAGCGGGAATCGGTTTCACTTTGATGATGCCAGTGGCAAAGCGTCTGCAACATGGGAACCATGCGGACATTCGCGTTGATACCATCACTTGTGCTGCTGTGAGCGGCACGACCAAGTGATTCAAATCGAATGCTAACAATGCCTTTGTGTGCGTGAACAACATGCAATCGAGTCGGCTCGCCGATGATCGCAACCGGATCCGCTTCGGCAAGTTCCGCATACACCTGACTGTGAAGCGTCATCTTTTCAGCGCCACGCAGATGTGTTTCCTCATCGGCGGTGCACACAAACCACAACGGAGCGGTTTGCTGCTCAGCTGGAACGCTAGCAACCGCTGACAGCATTGAGGCCAGCGAACCCTTCATGTCACAAGCTCCCCGGCCGAATATCCGGGTATCGTCTTTGACTGCGGTGAAAGGGTCGCCACCGGGACCTGTCCATCGACCCGCCGGGACGACATCATTGTGTGCAAAATACGCTAGTCCTGATGACGTCCCGCTGGCCGACGATGCGGCGATCGCTGCTGATGTACCCAGCGGATCACGCCTGGCAACCAGATTGTGCTTGCGGACACCCTTGGGGTCATCATACAACGTCCGTTCGACGGTAAAGCCCAACTGTTCAAGATGTCCGGCGATCAGTTCGGCGATCAATTGGTTGCATCGATGACTTGTCGAATCGATTGCGATCAACTGCTCTAGCAAGGTTTCCACGTCGATCGTGGTCATCATCACCGCTTTCTTGCTGATGTAAGACATTATCCGCGTTGATCGTACGCAGCACGCTCCTTGTGTCGTAACCCCTACCGGATGAGATAGTCACATCGAACGGTGCCTGCAACGATGAGGTAAAGACTACGCCACACCGCTACGAAGAACCAAACAACCATGGTTGATATTGAGCCCGTTCCCAGAGGTAGCATGATTGCCACTGATCAGTCTCGACAGGAAGAACGTTCCTGGGAGGAAGAGCGTCCCTGGGAAGTCGTGACGGAATTGGTCGATGCCGATGATCGAACCGGGCTGGAAGCCTACCTGCGTGATCTTCCGATTTGCGAACAAGCGCTGACACTCAATCGGCTCGACGAAGACCACCACACGGCAGTCCTGACCATCCTGCCTTCGGAAGAAGCCGCCGAGTTACTGCGGCATCTCAACGAAACCCAAGCAGCCGAACTTGTCGATGCGCTGCCTGCCGCTAGCGCTGCGTCGATCGTCCAGGAATTACCCAGCGACGAACAAGCGGATTTGATCGGCGACCTCGAAGACGAGCAAGCCGAAGCAATTATGGATGCCATGCCGGCGTCCGAGGCAGCTGCG
>JBCCJB010000110.1:0-10359 GCA_039028015.1 Planctomycetota bacterium | reverse complement strand
CCATGAGTGGTGTCGCGATTGGGATCGCGCAGATTGTGCTGCAAGTTACCGATCAACGCGTTGTGCCAGTCAATGACGTAGATCGAACCATCCGGTGCAATTTCCACGTCAACGGGACGAAAGTTTCCATCGCCGCCACCGACCAACATGGGCACTTCTCGACCGACAAAGCCACTTTCGCTTTCTTCGACTTCGTGCTGCAAAACAGCACGGTCGCCGATCACGTTGGTGACCAAGTAGTTGCCCTGCACGTCATCGGGAAAGTGTTCGCTCGACAGAAACGCGCATCCGGCAAGCGGTCGAATTCGCTTGGGATAGAACCTTGGATAAGAGACGCTGCCATCGTCATAGCCCTGTTCTTTGGCAACGCGTCGATGCTGTGATCCACCGGGATGCTTCAATGGGAAATCAATCCGACTGGTGATCGGTGTCGCCCAATACGCCCAGCCCGGTGAAGCGTCACCGATGAAATCTTGGCCCCAGTGGTCAAAGCAATAACCCCATGGGTTTGCAAATGCGAAATTGACATGCAGCCCAAAACGACGCGTTCGAGGATTGAATTGCCAAACGCCTCCCTCAAGACAACGCGTCAGTCCATACGCACTTTCGAGCTGAGAAAACTTGAAAGTGCCCTCTTGGAAGTACAGCCGCCCTGCCGGACCCCAATCAAAAGCCGCCAACCCGTGATGCGAGTCTGCGGTATCAAAACCAATCAGCGTCCGCTCCCGCGTGTCAGCAACGTCGTCACCGTCGGTGTCTCGCAAGAATAAGATGTCGTGCTGATTGCCGACGTAAGCACCACCGTGACCCAGTTCAAAACCCGTCGGTTGATGCAGGCCACCCGCAAACGTCTTGCACTGGTCGGCCACACCATCGCCATCGTGGTCCTCCAAAATCAAAAGCTTGTCGTCCATCGGCGTCTTTGGCTTCCAATGCGGGTACGACGGCATGGTCGAAACCCACAAGCGACCGCGTGAATCGAAATTCAAGGCGACAGGATTGGCCAATTCGGGAAACATCTTTTCCGAAGCCACCAACTGAATCTGGTAGCCGTCGGGAAGGTCAAAGGTTTCCAATTGCTCATCGGTCGTCAGATACTCAAGCGAGCCGAGCTTGCCACGTTTCGCCTGTTGATCATCTGGACCACCGACATTCGTCTTGGGTTGAATGAACGGCAGCGTGTTGGAATCGTCCACGGTATCGGGAACGGACTGCCCAGCGGCCAGCCTCCAAATGCGTTCGTCGCGGTTCGCCGTCATCTCATCCAGGATCGCGAGCTCACGATTCATCACCTCCCGGTTTCGGTAGGTGCCGTCGCTGCCAGCTTCACCACGCTTGCCATAAATTGAAAATCCGTTGACACAGCGATAGCGGTTGAACCAATGGAAATTCTTATCGCTCACCTCAGCCAACAACGCCGGATTCGGATCAACACTTGTTACCGGTTCGCCCAAAATCGATTGCAATAAAATCGGTGCGAAAAGGGTATGACCCACCTCATTCAAATGGCCGCCATCGAGTGTGAGCTGGCGATCTTCCTCCGCAAACAAGGCCAGCGTTGGCGTGTGAACGTCAGCAAACGCAACACCGGTTTCGTCCGCAACCTGCTGGATCGATTCGGTGATCAGCTTGAGAGCCGCATTGCGTCCGCTCGCATCGGGAAGATTGGGGTCATCAGTCTGCTCAAACGCAATCGGCGAGACTAACAAAACCCGTGGACTAGAGTTGCCGTTGTAGTTTTGGCTGAGCGTATGCAACACCACATCGGAAAGCTCATCGCGAAACTGAGCGAGCACTTTGCCCGCATCGAGTCCTTTGCGAAGGCGAAACGATTCGTTGTAACCAAAGAAATAAACAACGACGTCGGCCTGGCTGTGCGTTAAATGCTCGTCTGGGGACCCGAAATTCAGACTCCGAATTCGAGTGGCCGGCTCATCACCAGGAACGCACAGGTTCCGCACGGTCAGCTTCAAGTCCGGACGAGCCTGATGAAGCAGTGTTTCGAATTGGTTCTGATGCTGAAGCCGCTCACCCAGTGCGTTACCGACCAAGCAAACGTGGTCACCAGGCTGCAACTGCAAACGATCGGCACGAACCTGAGTTGCCGAAAGCACAACGAGAGCGGAAAGCCCGCAACCCAATGCGACAATCAATCGAGTCATGAGAATATGCGAATCAATTAATAGAAATGAGGTGGGATGTTGAATTGAGGTGGGATGATCTGGTGGGGGTTAATTCAGAGCGTTAGCGGCACGCTGCTTAAAAAAATCAAGCCGACGTTGCACTTCGCTTTTTGGTCCAACTTCAATGGACAGTTTAATTTCACTCGGATTGATTGCATAAGTTGGCGACGCTCGTTGATCAAAAAATGCCATGATGTTCAAGATCGCAAGCGCCTCCGGCTCCGAAACCGCACGCTCGAGTCCACTCAGCAGCGTTGGCCGTGGATCCTGTCTTTTCAGTAAGGCCAATGCTTCGGCGGCACGTGCGGCAACCAAAGGTTCAGAATCAAGCATGCGACGCTTCAGCAATTTGACCAACGAAATATCTGTCGCCCATTGTCCCCGCGTTGTTGGTTCCAAAACAGCCGAACTGACCGCGATCAATGACCAATAACGCTGCCAAGGATCACCCGAATTGAGCGACGTCATCAGCGCTGGCTTCGCGTCCTGAGCCTTCATAACACATTGGTTCACCGTGTCGATGTAACGATCAATCGCTGCGGCATTTTGCCTCCCAAATGCGGCGGCGTCGGGCATGGCCGATTCAGTTAATACTGCTTCTGGAAAAAAACTGAGGTCATGAGTGGCTTTCAAATGATCGCTCAGCCGACGGCGCATTCGCTGCAGACGCGATGCTTGATTCGGATCCGCAGATAGATCCACAACCTCGTCGGGATCACTTGCCAGATCAAACAACATCTCAGCCCGACGAGGCTCGAAAAATCGAATGGTCGTTTCATCGAGCTCGCCTGCTTCGCGAAGCTGATCCCATTGCTGGTAAGCCAACATCTTCATGCGATAGTTGTTTTGAACGGCATCGGGCATGAATGGTTCAAAACATCGAATGTACTTCCAATCACCCTCACGCACGGTCCGCACAAAGTCGTACTTTTCATCCATCCGGTCGGCATAACCAAAGGTCGTGTTCCGAGCATCGACCTCGTCACGTTTCGCGGTCACACCCAAAAACGCTCGACCATCCATGGCTTTGGGAACAGACACACCAGCGAGCGACAACACGGTCGGCGCAAAGTCGATGAAAGACACAAACCCTGTCGTTCGCTCTCCCAGTGTGCGATCGACCAGATCGAGATAGTGATCCGGCAACCGCACCACCAGCGGCACATGCAAGCCCGATTCATACGCGTAGCCTTTGGACCGCGGTAACACGCCGCCATGATCGCCGAAGTAAAACACAAACGTGTTCTCCAACTGATCGGCTTTTTCAAGCGCTTCCAAAACTCCGGCAACGCGTTCATCGATCACGCGCATGCGATCACCGTAATAGGCGGCTGTGAACTGAGTCAGCGGCGTATCAGGCAAGTACGCAGGCACTGCAGCAGTATCAGCCGACGTGGTCGTCACATGATCGGCGACGAATTCACGTTTGAAGTGCAAGCGGCTTTCGTGCGAGTCCGTGAACGTCTCAACGTGAAAAAAGGGCGTGTCATCGGAAGGCCGATTCTGCCACGAGGCACGACGCGACGACGCATCCCAGGGTGCTTGATCAAACGTCGCGTTGTAATCTTCTTTCGAACAATTTGTCGTGTAGTAACCAGCTTCGCGAAGGTACGCGGGGAACATCTGGAGTCCATCAGGCAAGGCCGCTTTGGCCATCCGGCGGTGGTACTGAGTCCCGATCCGCGGACCGTAGCAGCCCGTGATCAGCGTGGTGCGGGCAACACTGCACACCGGAGCATTGGAGAACGCGCGATCAAACGTCACGCCATGGCTTGCCATCAACTCGATTGCCGGCGTCGTGACACCGCGAGCATCAAAGTGTCTTAGATAATGTTTGGAATTGTCTTCCGACATGATCCAAACAATGTTCGGGCGTGGTGACGCGTCCGCAGCCCAACTCGACGACGGCAACGCAAAACCAATTAGCCCACCCAAGCAACTGAACAGCAGCAAGCCAAGCGAACCACCATGGTGACGGACTCGGTGTCGAACGGATTGCCGCGTGATTTCCGATCGCCGTGTGATTTCGAGGGATGCGTTCATCGCCGCTAGCATACCGATTTCCCCTCATGGTGTCACTTTCCGCCCGCAGAGCCGCTGATAAAATGAAATTATGACCCTTCCCAGCACAGCCGAACCAACGCAATCGACGACGGCACGGCCAACCGATTCCAAGACCTATCACTCCGCTGTGGATTGGTGGCTCGCTTGTTTATTGATCTTTCCGGTCGTTTTGGCAGCCGGCGTGGGTGTGTTGCTGATGCTGATGAATCGACCCAGCGACGCTTCGATCATGTTCCTGGCCGCCGCCGGAGTCTGCGTGGTGACGATGGCGTGTTGTTTGCCTTGCCGATACACGCTTTTGGCGGACCAAATTTCGATCCGGTGCGGATTGCTGTATTGGCAAGTTCCCTACGCTGACATCACGTCACTCCAGCGGTCGTCAACGCTTGCCAGCGGACCAGCCTTGTCACTCAGACGTGTCGTGATCGAAACCGCAGAACGTCGCTTCATCATTTCACCGCGTCATCGCGAGCAGTTCATGATCGATGTGCGAGCTCGGCTGCGACTTGAATGAGGCTTGGCTGAATGAAGCTTGGAACGTCAAAAGTTCCGATTCAATCATCCGATCGTGACGTCTCGCAGCGACTGCGATAGGCTGCGGCGATGTGCTCCAAACCTGCCAGCCCGGGATACCTTCGTCAGCCCGACAAGCCATCCAAAACGCAATCCGCCGCGTCGTCCGACACGCAATCCGGACAACCACGACGCACCATCGCACCACAAAACCTAGTCGTCCCAAACGATCTGCCCATTGCGGCGCACGCTGACGACATCATCGCCAAACTTCGCGACCATCAGGTCCTGGTGGTCAGCGGCGAAACGGGCAGCGGCAAAAGCACGCAACTACCCAAACTGTGCTTGGCAGCGGGACTCGGTGACCGAGGTCGAATCGGACACACTCAGCCACGGCGTCTGGCAGCCCGCAGCATCGCATCACGATTGGCCGAAGAAACCAAAATGACTTTGGGCCAAGAAGTCGGATTCAAAATTCGCTTTGGTGACCAAACCAGTTCGTCAACGCTGATCAAGCTGATGACCGACGGCATCTTGCTGGCCGAAACCCAGTCGGATCCCGATCTTTTGGCCTACGATGCGATCATCATCGATGAAGCCCACGAACGCTCACTCAACATTGATTTCTTGTTGGGCTATTTGCGACGGCTGATCGAACGTCGTCCCGATTTGCGCGTCATCATCACGTCGGCAACCATCGATGCCGAACGTTTTGCCCAGCATTTCGATGATGCCCCGATTTTGAGCGTCGAAGGTCGAGGCTATCCCGTTGAAATCCGCTACCTGCCCTGGGAAGCGGATCTCGATGATGACGAATCAGATAACCGCAAGCCGTATGACCTCGCCAAACATGTGATCGCGGGTCTGCAGCAACTTCGACGCGAAGGCGACGGCGACGTGTTGATTTTTTTGCCGACCGAACGCGACATTCGTAACGTTTCGCATCGTGTCAGCGGCCACTTCAAACGAGTTGGCTTGTCTCAACGGGTCGACTGTTTGCCACTTTACGCTCGATTGCCGCAATCGCAGCAAACAGCCATTTTTCGACCCACTGGATCCAGGCAACGTTTGATCTTTGCGACCAATGTCGCCGAGTCATCGCTGACAGTTCCGCGAATTCGCTATGTCATTGATTCGGGAACGGCGCGGATCAGTCGGTACAGTCCGCGCACCAAAGTGCAACGCTTGCCGATTGAACCGGTAAGCCGCGCCAGTGCTCGTCAGCGAGCCGGCCGATGCGGTCGAATCGGCCCCGGCATTTGCCTGCGTCTGTTCAGCGAAGAGGACTTCGAGTCTCGCCCGGAATTCACCACGCCCGAGATTCGTCGCACCAATTTGGCCAGCGTGATCCTTCAGAGCAAAACGTTGCGCCTGGGGCCGCTGGAGCAATTCCCATTGCTCGATGTGCCACGCCCGGAATCCATTCGCGAGGGACTGCAGACGCTCAAGGAATTGGCAGCGATTGATGACGATCAAGAGCTGACTTCGCTGGGATGGCGTCTGGGTCGTTTGCCCGTTGATCCTCGCGTGGGTCGTATTCTTTTGGCCGCGATAGATGAAGATGTTTTGCCCGAAGTCCTGCCCATCGCGGCGGCAATGGAAATCCAAGATCCGCGCGAACGACCACCCGACAAACAACAAGCCGCCGACGAGGCACAGGCTCAATTCATCGATCCCGACAGTGACTTTCTATCGCTGCTTCGATTGTGGCGCTGGTTTGAACAACTTCGCAGCGATGCCTCACGCAATCAGATCACTCGAACGTTGCGTCGTCATTTCCTGTCGCCGAATCGCATGCGTGAATGGACTGACGTGTTTCGGCAACTGAAACAAATCGCGACAGGTATGCAACGCACCTCACAACGCGGGCGGTCTTCGCTGAGACCGATCCGTTACGCGGATGTCGACGACACGCCACAAACGGCAAATCAAACCAACCCATCGAAACGATCTGGCAAACGAACCGGCGGAGCTGCGATCCAGCCGATCGTCAACAAAGAACGCTACGCCGCGATCCATCAATCATTGCTGTCGGGTTTGTTGAGTGGTGTCGCCATGGCGGGGGACAAAAATGAGTATCAAGGCGTCCGTGGGATCAAGTTATTCCTGTGGCCCGGGAGCGGCGTTTTCGAATCCAAACCCAAATGGATCGTCGCAGCCGAACTAGTTGAAACCGCCAAAACGTACGCGCGTGTGGTCGCGCGGGTCCAGCCGAGTTGGATCGAAGCGGTCGGTTCGCACATGCTCAAATGCTCTTATCGTGATCCGCACTGGTCACGCAAATCCGGTGCGGCGTTGGTCCATCAGCGGCTGTCGCTGTTCGGCTTGCCTGTTGTCGCGTCACGCCGAGTACCATTACCACCAATTGACCTGGCGGCAGCACGCGATTTGCTGATCCAACACGGGTTGGTGCAGCAAGAACTGACCACGTCGGCCCGCTGCATTCGCCACAACCGACAATTGATGGAGTCACTGGAACGATTGGCGGCGAAAACACGACGACGTGATTTGGTCATTGACGACTACACGATTCAAGCCTTCTATCAAGATCGCATCCCATGCTGGGTCGGTGATCGAGCACGGCTCGAAAAATTTGACCGCCAGTGCGTGACGCCGCCCTGGTGCAATCAATTGAAATCCGATGCTGACATTTCCGCTTGGTTGGCAAACACGCCGGATTCCAGCAGCGAACCTGGACCTCTGATGGAAGCAAAAACTGCCGCATCATCTGATTCCACGGAAATCGCACCGACGCCCTACATGCGTCCCAATGATATCGTCAACGCAACGGACGATGCCATTTCCGCCGAAGCATTTCCAGATGAGTTGCTCGCAGGAGGCTCACAACTTCCACTGACTTACTCATTTGCACCGGGGACGGATCACGATGGAGTCCAAGTCACAATCCATCAATCCGTTCTCACTCACGTCAGCGACGATGCCTTGGGATGGTTGGTACCGGGTCTGTTATCGGTAAATTTCTTGGCTTTGATCAAATCGCTTCCAAAGCGACTGCGACGTAATTTGGTGCCCGCCGCAGAAACGACAGCAAAAGTACTCGCCGAAATCGAGCCACTTCGTGGTGAAGCACCCTTCTTGCCGACACTTTGTGACGCCTTAACGCGGCATGCGGAAACCAAAATCTCCGAGACAGATTTTCAGTTCGACAAGGTCGAAACGCACAATCAATTCTTGGTCCGTGTGGTCGATGATTCGGGGCAGACGGTCGCCACCGATCGCGGTGTGGATGCACTCAAGTCATCGATAGCCATGCCGCCAGCCGAGTTAAGCGAATCACGCGATCAGGCCGAGGAACAGTGGTCCCGCACCGGAATGAAATCATGGGATTTGGATGCGCTGCCCAGCCAAGTCACGCGTCGACGTGGCGGGGTCCAGGTCGCACAGTTTCCGGGACTCATCGACGGGGGTGAAAGCGTCGATACGGCGTTGTTCGCGGACCTGCAAACCGCCGAAGCATCGATTCGTCTCGGGTGCATGCGATTGTTTTCCATTGCGTGTAAAAAAGACCTCCGGCCCCAAGTGCGACATTTACCCGGACTGGCGGAATCCAAAATAAAATTGGCCTCCATAATCCCACCAGATGTCATTGAAAGCACGCTGATGGACCTACTGGCACGCGTGGCACTCGTCGAAAACCAGCCACTCGTTCGAGATCAGGAATCGTTTCAGCAACGATTGGACAACGCGCCCACCCAAATCGGCGTGGCGACACAGGAAGTTGCCAAGTGGCTTTCCGCTTGGACCGAGCAAGTGCATCAAATGCGACTGATTCGAGAATCTCTCCGGGGCAGCCATTCGCGACCGACCCAAGAAAGCGTGACCCAGCAATTGGATTGGCTTCTCGCTGACGGGTTTCTGTCGTGGACCCCCTGGCAATGGCTGCAGCATTACCCACGGTATTTCCAGGCAATCACCTATCGGCTGGACAAGCTGCAAAGCGGCGGCATTAGTCGTGATGCCGCTAGCGAAGCTATCATCGTTGACCTTTGGCAGCGGTGGCTGACGACGCTGCCACCGGAGAATGCCAATGCGGCTGATCAGGCTCATTGTGAATTCCGCTGGATGATGGAAGAGTTACGTGTCAGTCAGCTCGCGCAACCACTAGGCACGTCAATGAAGATCAGCCCGCAGCGCTGCTCGAAATGGCTCGACCATGCCACGTAGGGATCTGTTCGGAAATAACTTCGATATTTCCAATGTGGCGGGCACGCAGCTCTGCGGCGATTCGCACAAAACACGCCGAGAGTATTTCCGAACTGATCCCAAGAGCGCCGTTTAGAAAGGCCTTCATGGATACCGACCAACTTGTGCACTTTCGCCGCATCGCGGAACTTTCGAGCTTCACCAAAGCGGCCGAGCAACTGGGGATGTCGCAACCGGCACTCAGTCGATCGATTCAACGGCTCGAAGACGAAGTCGGTCAGCCCCTGTTTGATCGAAAAACGCGCACGGTCGATTTGACCGACGCTGGCGTGCTTTTTCGCGGTCGCGCCGAACACATGATTCTGTTACTGGAGGACACCAAGGCTGAGCTCAAAGACGATGGAGAACGTGGCCGTGTTCGTGTCGGTGCCATTCCCACGATCGCGCCCTTCTTTTTGCCCGATTTACTCCGTCAATTTGTGGTTGCCCATGCTCAGGCGCAAATCATTGTCATCGAAGAGACCACCGATGAGTTAATGAAGCGGGTTCGACAAGGCGAAGTCGATTTGGCGATCCTCGCACTTCCTATTCCAGGTCGATATCTTGAAGTGACACCGCTTTTCGACGAAGAGCTCAGCCTGGTCGTGCCGGTTGATCACGATTTGGTCGCTCAAGAGACGATCCACTTAAGCGACGTCGAGCGATTGCCCTTTGTGCTGCTCAACGAAGCTCACTGCTTATCAGACAACGTGACGTCCTTTTGCCAACAGCGCGGTTTTCAGCCCGTGGTGATCGAGCGGACCAGTCAATTGATGACCGTGCAAGAATTAGTTGCCTTAGGCCATGGCGTATCGATGATTCCGGCCATGAGCCGCAAACGAGATGCATCAAACAATCGCGTTTACCGATCGATCAGCGGCAACCCGCCGAAACGGACGGTCGCCATGGTTTGGAACCCTTACCGTTTTGAAAGCAAGCTCGTGCATCGCTTTCGCGACTTTGTCCAGCAATACGCAAAATCATTTGAGGCATCATAAGATGCCCATCCGACGATGCATGAGCCGATCGCGCTAGCGACGGATGACATTTGAAATTAAGCCGAACGCGCTAGGCACTGTCCCGTAAATGGAACTCAGCGTTCTCCTGAGCCGACGGCGCTAGCCGCGGGCCCCGATTTGCAAGCGTTGAAGCGTCATCGCCCGACGCTAGCGCGTTCGGCTCATATTTACGGGACAGTGCCTAGCGTCGGATAACACTCGGGATCCGAAGCGGAATAAAACCCGAGCCTAGCGGCATCGGCTCCTACAAACATCGCGCAAGAGTTTCCAATCAGTTCCAAATCATGACACCCGTATCAGAGCGCGGCTTTCTCTCGCTTGTTCTTCTTATTCCCATCTGCCAACGATTGATCCCGAACCGGCTTGCGTTGCGATTT